>JADGGM010000306.1 GCA_019689955.1 Gemmatimonadaceae bacterium | reverse complement strand
TCGCGGACGCGGCCGCGGCGCGGATGCGCGCGATCGTCTCGGCGGGGTCGAGCGCATCGGTCTCCAGGTCGACGAAGGCAACCGCAGGGAGACCGGCGGCGAGGTGGCGGTCGAGCTGCTCCAGCGACCGGGCGGCGCGGAGCGGGAGGTCGAGGCGGCGCGCGATCTCGTCGATCTTCGAGCGAAAGAGGAGGTCGCTCATGACGACGAGGACCGGGCGCGGGCGCGGCGCGGCGGCGGGGGACGGGGTCGTCATACCGGTGCCGTGCGTCTCACGACGCGATCAGCAGCGCCTCGGTCGCCCGGACGAGCGGGTCGAACGAGAGCGCGCGCCCTGCGACGCGTTCGGCCAGCTCGTGCGCGAGCTCGCGCTGCCCTTCGGCGAACAGGTGCTCCACGATCCACGGGCCCGACCGCGGGTTCCGGTACCAGTCCTCGTCGAACCGCTCGATGAGCGTCTCGGTGAGCAGCGCCTGCAACTGCCACGCGCGCAGGTAGCGCGCCGCGTAGTAGCGCGGGTCCACGTCCACGAACGCGTCGGCGGGATCGTACCGGAACGAGGTCGCGCCGGTGAGGGTCTCGACGTAGAGGTCGGGGAGCGCGTCCCACGGCACCTCGCCGCCGTAGAGGGCGTACTCGTAGATGAGCTTCGCGCAGTAGCGGCGGAGGAACTGCAGCTCCTCGAACCCCACGCTGCGCAGGAACGCCGGGAGGCGCGAGCGGCCGAGCTCCGTGTAGCGGAGGAGCCACCCGGGGTCGTGCATCAGGTGGTCGCACAGCATGGCGTACGACTCCGTCACCGAGTTGTCGCCGAGCCAGCGATACTCGAACGGGTAGTCGGCGCGCGTGTAGCCGAAGTGGAGCGCGTGCCCCAGCTCGTGCAGGAAGGTGCGGTAGTCCGCCTGCCCGCCGTGCGGGCGGAGGACGAGGTACACCTCCTGCGGCACGCGGACCGGCGCGCAGAAGGCGCGCGAGCGCTTCCCCTCGCGGTCCGCGGTGTCGAAGACGATCCGCCCGCCGGCGCGCGCGTCGAGCCCCATCTCCGCCATCTGCCCGCGCACCACCGATTCCATGGCCCCGCTCGGGAAGTACGGGTCGAACTCGTGCGCGCGCATGAGGGCGAGGGCGTCGGCGCGCACGGCCTCGCGCGGGGGGATGTGGAGCTTCTCGCGCACCATGGCGGGGAAGGTGTCGTCCCACATCGCCTGCGTGTCGCGCAGGAACGCCTCGCACTGGGCGACGAGGGCGGGGAGATCGATCCCGCTCAGCGCGACGAAGGTGGCGTTGTAGGTGGGGGCGATCTCCATCGCCTCGGTGAGCTCGCGCTCGCGGGCGAAGTGCTCGCGGCGCATCGGCGCCAGCTCGGCGGCGACGAGCGCGGCGCGGCCGCGCTCCAGCATGAGCCGTTCGCGCCGGTCGGTGGCGTTGGCGATCTCGATGGCGATCCGCTGGAAGGGGATCCGCCGCCCGTCGGCGATGGTCACCAGGGCCGTGGCCTCCCAGGCGATCTCGCGCTCGTCGAGCGCGGCGAGGGCGCGCGCGACGCGCGTGTCGGCCATCCACTCGAGGAGCGCGCGGGTGCTCCGCGCCTCCTCGCTCCCCGGCGCCGCGGCGCGGAGCGCTTCGCGGACGAGGGCGAGCGCGTCGTCGCTCACCACGTCCTGGTGGCGCGCGTAGATCGGCTGCAACTCCGCGGACGACTTGTGCCCGGCCTGCGCCTCGTAGTACTCGCGCGAGAGTTGCTCCATCAGCGCCTCCCCGCCGCGCCGTATGCCGTCGAGCGAGAGGGGGGCGGGGCTCATGGCTCGATGCGCTCGCGAAGGTACTCGCGTAGCCGGTCGGCGCTCACGCGCTCCTGCTTCAACGTGTCGCGGTCACGGACCGTCACCGTGCCGTCGGCCACCGACTGGCCGTCGACCGTGATCCCGAAGGGCGTCCCGATCTCGTCCTGCCGCCGGTAGCGCCGCCCGATCGCTCCGGATTCGTCGTAGAACACCGGGAAGTGCGGCCGGAGATCGTTCGCCAGCCGGGTGGCCATCTCGGGCATCCCGTCCTTCTTCACGAGCGGGAAGATCCCCGCCTTGATCGGCGCGAGCGCGGGGTGGAAGCCGAGCACCGTGCGTCCCTCGGCCTCCCCGGGGACCTCCTCCTCCCGGTACGCGTTCACGAGGAGCGCGAGCGTGGTCCGGTCGGCCCCCACCGACGTCTCGATCACCACCGGGAGGTAGCGCCGGTTGTTCGGCTGGTCGAAGTACTCGAGCTTCTTCCCCGAGAACTCCTGGTGGCGCGAGAGGTCGTAGTCGCCGCGGTTGTGCACCCCTTCGATCTCCTGGAAGCCGAGCGTGCCGCCGAAGTCGAATTGGATGTCGAACGCCGCGCGCGCGTAGTGCGCCAGCTCCTCCTTCGTGTGCTGGTGGAAGGCGAGCCGCGCCGGGTCGAGCCCCAGCGACCGGTGCCACTGCATCCGCTGCTCCTTCCAGTACTCGAACCAGTGCGCGTCGGTGCCCGGCTCCACGAAGAACTGCATCTCCATCTGCTCGAACTCGCGCGTGCGGAAGATGAAGTTCCCCGGGGTGATCTCGTTGCGGAACGCCTTCCCGATCTGCGCGATCCCGAACGGCACCTTCTGCCGCGTCGCCTGCTGCACGTTCAGGAAGTTCACGTAGATCCCCTGCGCCGTCTCCGGGCGCAGGTACACGATCGACGCGGTGTCCTCCACCGGGCCCATGAACGTCTTGAACATCAGGTTGAAGAGCCGCGGCGCGCTCAACGTCCCCTTCATCCCGCACGACGGACACTGCGCTTCGGGCGTCCCGGGCTCCCCCTTGATCCGCGGGTCGTCGGCCCGAAAGCGCTTCTTGCAGTGGCGGCAGTCGACGAGCGGGTCGACGAACCCGCTCACGTGCCCGCTCGCCTCCCACACCCGCGGGTGCATGAGGATCGCGGCGTCGAGCCCCTCGATGTCGTCGCGCGCCCGGACCATCGACCGCCACCAGCGGTCCTTGAGGTTCTTCTTGAGCTCCACCCCCAGGGGCCCGTAGTCCCACACCGAGCCGGTGCCGCCGTAGATCTCGGAGGACTGGAAGATGAAGCCGCGCCGCTTGCACAGCGACACCAGCTTCTCGAGCACGTCGGGGTGGGTGGTGGCTGACTCGGGCATATGATACAAAGTATTACAGAGATGGGGTTCCGGGGACGTCCGAATCTACTCAGGTGTCCAGCTCCGCGCTCAGCGCCGGCTCCGGGGGGACGGGGCGCCCCTGGAGGCGGGCCAGGATCCGCTCGCCGTGGTAGCGCCCGTTCTCGATGAAGACCTTGTTCGCATCGTAGCCCGCGACCACGACCCCCGCAATGAAGATCCCCGGCACGTCGGTCTCCAACGTCTCGGGGTCGTGCGCGGGGACCCCGGTCACGGGGTCGATCGTCACCCCGGCCTGCCGCAGCAGGTCCACGTTGGGGGCGAAGCCGGTCATGATGTAGACGCGGTCGGCGTGCAGGCACTCGGTGCCCGCGGGGGTGGCGAGCGTCACCTCGTCGGGGGCGATGGCGGTGACGCGGCTCTCCCAGCGGACCGCGATGCTCCCCTCCTTCATGCGGTTGGTGACGTCGGGGAGGATCCACGGCTTGATCTTCTTGTCGAAGGTGGGCCCGAAGTGGACGAGCGTGACGCGGGCGTCGTGGCGCCACAGGTCGAGCGCCGCCTCGGCCGCGGAGTTCCCCCCCCCGACCACGATCACGTCCTGGTCGAACGCCTCGTGCCCCTCATGATACGTGTGGGTCACGTGCGGCAGCTCCTCCCCCGGAACGCCCAGGCGGTTCGGGGAGCCGAAATACCCCGTCGCCACGATCACCGTGCGCGCGTGCGTCTCGCGCTCGCGCCCCGTGCGCATCTCCGACCGGAGGATGAAGTGCCCCTCGGCGCCGCGGATGGCGATCACGCGCTCGTACTGCCGCACCGGGATCGCGAAGTGCTTGACCGCGGCGCGGTAGTACGCGAGCGCGTCGCGCCGCGTGGGCTTGTCGGCGGCGACGACGAAGGGGAGCCCGCCGATCGCCAACCGGTCCGCGGTGGAGAAGAACTTCACGTACGTGGGATACTGCGTGATCGTGCTCACCACGCACGAGCCGTCGAAGACGACGGCGTCGAGCCCGGCCTTGCGCATGGTGATCGCCGCGGCGAGCCCGCACGGCCCCGCCCCGACGATCGCAACGTCCACCCGATTCGGCATCTCCCCCCCAGCGTACTACGATGCGGCGATCTCGATGATCTGGTCGCGGCGCGTTCCCACGCTCACGTACGCGATCGGCGTCCCGGCGAGCTCCTCGATCCGGTCGAGGTAGCGCCGCGCCGCGGCCGGCAGGTCCTCCACGCGGCGCGCGCTCGCGGTGGAGCACCGCCACCCCTCGAACCACTCGTAGCGCGGCGTGACCCGCTCCAGCGCCACGAGGTCCCCGGGGAACTCCTCGTACAGGTCGTCCCCGGCCTCGTACCCGGTGCAGATGGCGAGCCGGTCGAGGGTGTCGAGCACGTCGAGCTTCGTCACGGCGAGCCCGGTGAGCCCGTTCACGCGCGCGGCGTAGCGCACGACCACCGCATCGAACCACCCGCAGCGCCGCGGGCGCCCCGTCGTCGCGCCGAACTCGGCCCCCAGCTCGCGCACCCGGCTCCCCAACGGCTCCTCGAGCTCCGTGGGCAGCGGGCCGTTCCCGACGCGCGTGGTGTAGGCCTTCACCACGCCCAGCACGGCGTCGATCGACGTCGGCGCGATCCCGGCGCCGGTCGCCGCGCCCCCCGAGGTGGTGCTGCTCGACGTGACGTACGGGTAGGTGCCGGGGTGCCCGTCGAGCCGCGCCCCCTGCGCCCCCTCGCGCAAG
>JADGGM010000305.1 GCA_019689955.1 Gemmatimonadaceae bacterium | reverse complement strand
CCCCCACCCCGCGCCTCACCGCGCGCGACACCGCGTTCCTCGACACGCTCGAGGAGCGCACCTTCCGCTTCTTCTGGGAGACTGCGAACCCCGCAAACGGCCTCGTCCCCGACCGGTACCCCACGCCGTCGTTCTCGAGCATCGCCGCGGTGGGGTTCGGGCTCACCGCGTACCCGATCGGCGTCGAGCGCGGGTGGGTCTCGCGCGCGGACGCGCGCGCGCGCGTGCTCACGACACTCCGCTGGCTCTGGAACGCCCCCCAGGGGAGCGACGCCACGGGCGTGACCGGGTACAAGGGATTCTTCTACCACTTCCTCGGCATGCAGACGGGGCACCGCTACCAGACGGTGGAGCTCTCGAGCATCGACACGGCGCTCCTCCTGGGCGGGGTGCTCTTCTGCCAGTCGTACTTCGACCAGCCCGACCCGGACGAGGGGGCGATCCGCGCCTACGCCGACTCACTCGTGCAGCGCGTGGACTGGCAGTGGATGCAGCACCACGCCCCGCCGCTCATCGGGATGGGGTGGTCGCCGGAGGAGGGGTTCATCGCGTACGACTGGACGGGGTACGACGAGGCGATGCTCCTCTACGTGCTGGCGCTCGGGTCGCCGACCCACGGCATCGACTCCACGGCGTGGAGCGCATGGACGCGCACGTATCGGTGGGGTACGTTCGAGGGGGAGACGTACGTCAACTTCCCTCCCCTGTTCGGGCACCAGTACTCGCACGTCTGGATCGACTTCCGCGGGATCCGGGACGCCTACATGCGGTCGCACGGGATCGACTACTTCGAGAACTCACGCCGCGCGACGCGCGCGCAGCGGGCGTACGCCGCCGCGAACCCGATGGGGTGGCGCGACTACAGCGACTCGATCTGGGGGCTCACGGCCTCGGATGGGCCGGGGGATGTGACGCACGTGATCGACGGCCGCGCGCGCACGTTCCACGGTTACACCGCGCGCGGGGTCTCGTTCTACGAGGTATCCGACGATGGGACCATCGCGCCCACCGCGCCGGGGGGCTCGATCGCCTTCGCCCCGGAGATCGCGATCCCGGCGCTCGTCGCGATGCGCGAGCGATACGACACGCTCCTCTTCTCCACCTACGGCTTCCGCGACGCCTTCAACCCCACGCTCACGGCGCCGAACGTGGCGACGGCGGGGCGCGTGGACCCGCGGCTCGGGTGGTTCGACGTCGACTACCTCGGCATCGACCAGGGCCCCATCCTGGCGATGGCGGAGAACTATCGAACGGAGCTCGTGTGGCGGTACATGCGGCGCAACTCCTACATCGTGCGCGGCCTCCGGCGCGCCGGCTTCACCGGAGGGTGGCTGGACGAGGCGGCCGCCACCACGCGCCGGTGAGGTACGCCGCGCGCCGCGGGCTCGTGGCGATGCTCGCCGCATGCTGCGCGCTCGCCGGGTGCCGCGATGCGTCGGGGCGCGGTGTGGTCACGCTCCGCCTCTGGGGGCTCGGGCGCGAGGGGGAGGTCGTTCAGGAGCTGGTGCGCGACTTCGAGCGCGAGAATCCCGGCATCCGCGTGCGCGTGCAGCAGATCCCGTGGACCGCGGCGCACGAGAAGCTGCTCACGGCGCACGTGGGGGACGCGACGCCGGACGTCGCGCAGATCGGGAACACGTGGATCGCCGAGCTCGATGCGCTCGGCGCGCTCGCCCCGCTCGATCGCTGGGTCGCGCGCTCCCCGACGGTCAACTCGACGCGCTACTTCCGCGGCATCTGGGACACCAACGTCCTCGGCGACACGCTCTACGGCATCCCGTGGTACGTCGACACGCGCGTCCTCTTCTACCGCACCGACCTCCTCGCCAAGGCCGGCTACCGCGCGATGCCCCAGC
Source organism: Gemmatimonadaceae bacterium (assembly GCA_019689955.1). Lineage (GTDB taxonomy): Bacteria > Gemmatimonadota > Gemmatimonadetes > Gemmatimonadales > Gemmatimonadaceae > JADGGM01. The sequence continues at coordinate 3,034 of JADGGM010000305.1, read as the reverse complement.
GCTGGGCCGAATGGCGCGACGCGCTGGCGGCGATCAAGCGCGACGTCGGCCCCGATCGGTACGCCATCTTCCTCCCGCTCGACGAGTGGAACCAGCCGGTGATCTTCGGGATACAGACCGGCGCGCCGCTGCTCCGCGAGGGGGGGCGCTACGGCGCGTTCGAGGACTCGTCGTTCCGGCGCGCGTTCACGTTCTACATCGACCTCTTTCGCGACGGGCTCGCGCCCGTGCTCACGAACCAGACCGTCGCCAACCCGTACCAGCGGTTCGCGCAGGGGTTCTATGCAATGTGGATCACGGGGCCGTGGAACATCGGTGAGTTCCAGCGGCGGCTCCCCCCCGCGGTGCAGGACCTGTGGGCCACCGCCCCGCTTCCGGGGCCCGCGGGCGATTCGTCGGGGATCTCGATGGCCGGGGGCGCGAGCCTGGTGATGTTCCGGCGCACGGAGCACCCGCGGGAAGCGTGGAAGCTGATCGAGTTCCTTTCGCGCCCGGAGGAGCAGCTTCGCCTCTTCCAGCTCACCGGGGACCTCCCGGCGCGCACGGAAGCGTGGGAGCGTGCGTCGCTCATCGACGACCGGTACGCGCACGCGTTCTGGGTGCAGCTTCACCGCGTGCGACCGCTCCCCAAGCTCCCGGAGTGGGAGCTGCTCACGTCGCGGGTGATCGCGCGCGCGGAGCTGGCCATCTACGGCCGCGCGAGCATCGACGACGCGCTCGCGGGGCTGGACCGCGACGCGGACGCTCTCCTGGAGAAGCGCCGATGGATGTTGCAGCGGAACGCCGAGCGCCACGCGGCCGGACGGTGAGCGACCTGCGCGCGGCCGCCGCCCCCCGCGACCTGTTCGCCGCGGGGCAGGCGCGGGCGGCGTGGCTCTTCGTGGCTCCGGCGCTCGTTCTCCTCCTCGTCTTCTTCATCCTCCCGGTCGCGGCGGCGTTCCTGCTCAGCTTCACCGACTTCGACATCTACGCGATCGGGCACCTCGAGAACGCGCGCGTGGTGGCGTTCGAGAACTACCGCCACCTGTTGGGGAGCGCGGACTTCTGGGATGCGCTGCGCAACACCTTCTACTTCGTGCTCGCCGGCGGCCCGCTCACGGTCATCGTCGCGCTCGCGGCCGCGCTCCTCCTCAACGCCAGGGCGGTTCGCTTCAAGGGGCTCTTTCGCACGGTGTACTTCGCGCCGGTGGTCACGACGCTCGTCGCGGTGGCGATCGTGTGGCAATACCTCTACCACCCGCGGTTCGGGCTCATCGACTACGTGCTCGGCGCGTTCGGCGTCCCCCCGATCGACTGGCTCGGCGACCCGCGATGGGCCATGCCGGCGATCATCCTGCTCGCCGTCTGGAAGAACTTCGGCTACGACATGGTGATCTTCATCGCGGGGCTGCAGAGCATCCCCGAGGAGCTGTACGAGGCGGCGCACCTGGACGGGGCGGGGCCGCTGCAGCGCTTCTGGCACATCACGGTGCCGATGCTCGGCCCGACATTCCTCTTCGTCGGGGTGATCACCATGATCGGGTACTTCCAGCTCTTCGCCGAGCCGTACGTGATGACGCGGCCGCCGGGCGGTCCGCTCAACAGCACGCTGAGCGTCGTGCTGCTCATGTACCAGGAAGGGTTCCGGTGGTGGCACATGGGGTACGCGGCGGCGATCGCGTTCGTGCTCTTCGCGATCATCCTCGTGGCCACGCTGGTGCAGATCCGGCTGCAACGGAGGGCGGCATCGTGAGGCGGCGACTCCGGCTCGTGGGGCTCTACGTGCTCCTGCTGGCGGGGGCCGTGGTGACGGCGGCACCGCTCGCGTGGATGGTCTCGGCGTCGCTCATGCCGACCGGAGAGGCGAGCACCTTCCCGCCGCGGTTCCTGCCGAGCACCGTGACGCTCGAACACTACCGCGCGCTGTTCACGCGGCTCGACGTGGCGCGCTACTTCCTCAACAGCGCGCTCATCGCGCTCGCGGTGACGTTGCTCTCGGTGCTCATCAACTCCATGGCCGGGTACGCCTTCGCCAAGCTGCGCTTCCGCGGGCGCGAGACGATCTTTCGCCTGCTCCTCGGCGCACTGGTGATCCCGGTGCAGGTCGCGATGCTCCCGCTCTTTCTCCTGCTCAAAGCACTGGGCGCGGTCAACACGTACTGGGGGGTCATCATCCCGGCCGCCGCGAGCATCTTCGGCATCTTCCTCACACGCCAGTACGCGTCGTCGATCCCCGACGACTTGCTCGACGCGGCGCGCATGGACGGCGCCGGGGAGCTGCGCATCTACTGGTCGGTGGTGCTCCCGGTGATCCGCCCGATCCTCGCCACGCTGGCGGTGTTCACCTTCATGGCGACGTGGAACGACTTCCTCTGGCCGCTCATCGTGCTGAGCGACAGCTCGCGCTACACCCTCCCGGTCGCCCTGGCCGGCCTCGTCGGGGAGCACGCGCAGGACACGGAGCTCATGATGGCGGGCTCCGTGGTGACGGTGATCCCGGTGATGCTCGCCTTCCTCGCGCTGCAGCGCTCGTACATCCAGGGGATCATGGTCGGGAGCGTGAAGGGGTGAGGGGGCGATGAAGCGCGCGCTGGCGTTCGTCGTCGGCATCCTCCTGTGCGGTGCGCGCGGGGTGGTGGGGCAGGAGCCGGCAGCGGCCCCGCGCGTGCTCGACGACTTCGACACGCTGCGCGGCTGGACCGCGCTGCCCGCCGACGGCGTCGCGCTCACGATTCGCCCCGGCGCCGGACGGCGCGGCGGCGCGATGCGGATGGACTTCGACTTCCACCACCACGGCGGCTACGCGATCGCGCACAAGGCGATCGCGCTCGACCTCCCCGAAAACTACGCCCTCAGCTTCTGGCTCCGGGCCGAGGCGCCGGTGAACAACCTGGAAGTCAAGCTCATCGACGCGAGCGGGGAGAACGTGTGGTGGGACAACCAGCGCGACTTCGTCTTCCCGCGCCGGTGGACCAAGGTCACGATCACGCGCCGCCACATCACCTTCGCGTGGGGGCCCGCGGGGGGCGGGACGCTCTCGCATGCGGCGGCGATC
>JADGGM010000304.1 GCA_019689955.1 Gemmatimonadaceae bacterium | reverse complement strand
CCGCGAGACCCCGGCCCGCGCCGGCGCTCGCGTCCCCCCCCCGCACACACGGGGGCTTATCGAAGATCAGGTTCGATGATCGCCGCGAACGCGTTCCGCGCCCGGTTGAGCCGCGACTTCACCGTGCCGAGGTTGCACCCCGTGATCTCGGCGATCTCCTCGTACGACTTCCCCTCCAGCTCCCGCAGGATGAAGACCTGCCGATGATGCTCCGGGAGCTGCGCCACCGACTGCTCCACCAGCTCGCGCAGGTGACGCTTCCGGTACATGTCGTCGGGCCGCGACCCCGAGTCCTCGAACTGCAGCGGCCGATCGTCGTCCTGCCAGTTCTTCTTGATCGTCTGGAAGAACACCAGCGGGTTCCGCGACCGGTTCCGGAGCTCGTTCTTCGCCAGGTTCGACGCGATCGTGTACACCCACGTCGAGAACTTCTTCGACCGGTCGAACCGATGCAGGTGCCGGTACACCCGGATGAAGACCTCCTGGACGAGGTCCTCCCCCCGCTCCCGGTCCCCGATCGTCCGATAGATGAAGTTGAGCAGCCGCGTCTGATACCGCTCCACCAGCGCCTGAAACGCGCGCTCCTCCCCGCCCAGGAACGCGGTCACCAGCTCCGAATCATCCAGGGCGTGCAGCTGCTCGCGGACAGCCGCTCCCGGCGACGGCACCAGCTCCTTCAGCGCAACGTCAGCCATTGTCCCAGTTCCCCCAGAATCAAGGGTACGCTCACCGACTGAGACGCAGTGGCGTGGCTCGCCGCCGGTCGTCTCCACTGGCATGAAAAGCATAGGCCATGCCCGATACACCGGGACTGCCAGAGCCAACCTAAGAGGATGCTTTTCAATGCCTTACGATTATTTACCCGTCGTTCAAATATATCGGCCCTTTGCCCCGCTGTCTACTTTGGGTGACGAAACAATGGGACGGTAAGACACCCTCGCCACGACCACACCGCCACGGCCCCGCTCGCCGCCCCGGTACCCATTCGGTTCGACCCACCGACGCACCGAATGGTTGGCAGCGAACCCTTTCAGCTTAACGTACGTAGAACGTTCGAGTCTGTGTCGGAGTGCACATTCGCTCGACTTTTGTCGAGCCGTTCCCGTTCCCCCACTCCGAGGCCCGTATGCCCTATCGACGCTCGGCGGCCCTCGCCGCCCATACGCTCCTCCTGGCCGCCCTCGCCTTCGCGCGGCCGGCAGCGGCCCAACGCGTCGCTCCGCCGGACACGGGAGCGGTCTCGGTCACAGGGGTCGTCTACGACAGCATCTCCGCCCGCCCGCTCGCCGACGCGATCGTGCAGTTCGTCGCGCGCGATTCGGGACGGCAGGTCTACACCGCGCGCACGGACTCCTCCGGGGCGTACCAGCTCTCAGGCATCCGGCCGGGAACCTATCTCGCCGGCTTCTTCCACCCGGCGATCGACTCCCTCGGAATCGACGCGCCGATGTGGGCGGTCCAGCTCAGCGGCGACTCCACCACTCACGTGAACCTCGCCACGTGGGCTCCCGTCACGCTCCGGGGAAAGCTCTGCCACGTCACCGATCCCAACGACTCCACCGCGCTCGTCCTCGGCTTCGTCCACGACGCCGACACCGGCGCCCCGCTCCCCAACGCCTCCGTGGTCGTGCTGTGGAGGGAGATTGTCATCGACGCCAACGGGCTGCACCAGGACCGCCGCCAGGTGCCGGTCAAGGCGAACGAGAGCGGCTGGTACGCGGTGTGTGGGATCCCCACCGACGCCCCGGTCACCGCGCGCGCGGAGCTCGGCGCGCGCGCCACGGGCTACATCGAGCTCTCCGCCCCCGCGCGCGGGGTGCTCCATCAGGACTTCGGCATCCCCAGCGAGTCGGCCGCCGTGGTCGTGGCCGCGGACACGGCGCTGCACGACATCGAGCCCACGCGCCGCGGCACCGCGCAGCTCACCGGCATCGTGCGGAACCCCGAGGGGAAACCGCTGAACGGCGCGCAGGTCGTCCTCTGGGGCACCACCGCCACCGCGAACACGAACGACGACGGCCGCTTCGCGCTCACGAATCTCCCCGCGGGGACGCAGGCGCTCGAGGTGCGCTACGTCGGCTTCGTCCCCAAGCGCGTGACCGTGGACCTCTCGAGCGGGCACACCACCTCGGTCGTCGTCGTGCTCGACCAGCGCGTGACCGCGCTCCAAGCCGTGCAGGTCTTCGGCAAGCGCAGCGCGCGCTCGCGCGACCTCACCGGGTTCGCCGAGCGTATGCAGCGCGGCTTCGGCCACTTCATCACCGCCGCCGACATCGAGCAGCGGCACCCGTTCGAGCTGACCGACCTCCTCTACACCGTGCCCGGAGTCCGCGTCACCCCCAACGGCCCCTTCGGCCACGCGATCCGCATGCGGGGGAATTGCCAGCCCGCCGTGTACGTCGACCACGTCCCGCTCCCCCCCGAGCTGGCCGGCGACCTGGACAGCTACGTCACGGTCGACAACGTCGTCGGCATCGAGGTGTACAACGGGGAGTCCGAGATCCCGATGGAGTTCAGCAGCCCGCCGGCGTGCGGCGCCATCGTCATCTGGACCGGCATGCGCCCGCGCACGACGAGCAAGCGCGAGGACTGAGCGCCCTACCGTCCCAGCCGGAACCCGGCGACGTAGAGCAGCGTCACCACCGTCTTCCCATCCACGATCTCCGCGTCGCGGATCATCGCGAGCGCCTTCGACATCGTCACCGGCACGGCCTCCACGAACTCGTCCGCCTCCGGGCGCGCGTCGCCGCGCGTGAGCCCCGTGGCCATGAAGGCGTGGATCTTCTCGTCGGTGAAGCCGGGGGTCGTGTAGAAGGTGTACACGTGCTCGATCCGCTCCGCCGTGCACCCGGCTTCCTCGAGCAGCTCGCGCCGCGCGCACGCCTCGGGCGACTCGCCGGGCTCCAGGCGCCCGGCCGGAATCTCGTAGATGTAGCTCTCCGCCGCGTAGCGATACTGGCGGATGAGCAGGACCTGCGGGTCCTCCCCCGCGGGATCGCTCAGGAACGGGAGCACCACGCTCGCGCCGGGGTGCCGGATCATCTCCAGCTCCCCCACGGAGCCGTCGGGGAAACGCACGGTGTCGACGTCGAGATTGATGATGCGCCCGGTGTATTGGCGGACGCTGGAAAGTCGAGTGCCGGTCACAAGGTCCCTGTGGTCGTCGTGACGCCGCTGATGTCGTACGAGGGTGTCTACATCAATGGAGATGCTGCGGTGTCTCCGCCCTGCATTCTCCAGCGGTCGGTGCATGATGTCTCGTCGCTTTCACGATCCTGCGGTCAAACCGTGGATGTGGCTCCTCCGCGAGCTGTTCCCGTACCTCCCTCCCGTGCTCGTCGCCATGGCGCGTCTCGTCCTGGCGCTCGTCATCGGCGCGGCGGTGCTGGCCATCGTGCTGCGTGGGGGCGCGCTCTCGGCCGGTGTGCTCCGCGCGCTCGCGGCGATCGTCCATTGACGCCCGGCCCGGCGCGATCAGGTCTCCGCCTCCGCGCTGTGCTCCTCGATCGGACCGAAGTCCAGCTCCGCGAGCGGCGCGCGGATGGCCGCCGGGTCGCCGACCACCACGAGCTGCAATTGGTCCGGGTGCAGGTGCCGGTCCGCGGCGTGCAGCACGTCCGCGATCGTCACGGCGCGAATGTTGTCGCGGTAGCGATCGAAGTAATCGGGCGGGAGGTGTTGGACCACGAGGATCGCGAGCGCATTGGCGATCGCCTCGGTCGTCTCGTACTTGATGGGGAAGACGCCGCCCAGGTAGCTCGTGGCGAGCGTGAGCTCGTCCTGGCTGATCGCATCGCGCCGGATGCGTTCGATCTCGAGCAGGATCTCGCGTGCCGCGGCGGCGGTCACGTCGCTCTTCACCGCGGTCGACACCATGAACGGCCCCGCCCCGCGCCGCCAGTCGAACGACGAGAAGGCGCCGTAGGTGTACGCGTGCACCTCGCGCAGGTTGAGGTTGATGCGTGAGGAGAAGACCCCGCCGAGCACGGAGCTCATCACCGTCACGGCGAAGTAGTCCGGGGTGAGGCGTGGGAGCCCCACGTGCCCCATGCGCAGCTCCGACTGTGGCGCATCCGCCTTCCCGACGATGTGCACGCACCGCGTCGTGCGTGCAGGGCGTGCCATCGGGACGGGCGCTTCCGGCGCGCTCCCGCGCCAATCGCCGAGCGCGCGGCGGACGAGCTGCACCGCGTCGTCCACCTCCACGTCCCCGACGATGATGATTGTCGACCCTGCGGGGCGGTAGCGCGCCTCGTGGAACGCCACCACGTCGGCGCGCGTGAGTGCGCTCACCGTCTGCGAGCCGCCGTGCTCGGGGCGTGCGTAGCGCGACGCGGGATCGTAGAGGAAGCGCGCGAACATTTCGTCCGCGAGCCCGCGCGGCTCGGTGCGGAGCTGGAGGATGTCCGCCAGCCGCTCCGCCACGAGCCGCTCGATCTCCCGTTCCGGGAACGCGGGCTCGAGCACGATCTCACCGAGGAGCGCGAGCGCGTGTGGGAGGCGCGAGGCGAGCACGGTCGTGCTGATGCTGGCCGAGTCCCACTCCGCCTCCGCTTTCACGTCCGCACCGAGCCGCTCGAACTGCTCGGTGAGCGCGTTCCCATCGCGCCGGCGCGTCCCTTCGAGGAGCGCGCGCGCCGTGATGTTCGCGACCCCCTCGCGCCCCGCCGGCTCCGCGGATGAGCCCGCTCCAGCCACGAGCATCACCGTCACGACCGGGAGCTTGTGCACCGGCGCCACGATCACCTCGAGCCCATTGTCCAGCGTCGTGCGCTCGAAGCGGGGAAAATGATACGGGCGGGGCGCCGAGGGCATCGGCCGCGTCGCGACCACGCTCATACCGTGTCTCCCGTCCCCCCCCCCCCCCCCAACAAGGCCCCCAAAACAACCCGGA
>JADGGM010000303.1 GCA_019689955.1 Gemmatimonadaceae bacterium | reverse complement strand
CCGGGATCGGGGAGAGGACGTGTGGAACGCCTGGGGTCACCGCTCGCATGCTTCCATCCTGCCGTTGACGAGAGTCCATGCCCATTGTCGCGCGCACTGTTCGCCGATGCGTTGGGTCCACGCCTCGAGCGTTCGCCGCTCGGCGTACGCGCGGCACCGGCGCCGCAGCGCGGGCCAGTCGATCGCCGCGGTGAGGACGTGCTCGAGCGTGGCGGCGAGGGCGGCCTCGTCCCCCGGGGGGACGAGCCACCCGCGCTCGCCGTCGCCGCCGATGACGGCGCGCGCGGCGCCGACCTCGGAGGCGATCACCGGGAGCCCGTGGGCCATGGCATCGAGCCACGCCTTGCTGAACCCCTCGGTGAGCGAGGGCTGCACGCAGAGGTCGGCGCGGGCGAGCGCGGCCGAGAGCGGCTCACGGGCGAGCTGCCCCGCGAAGATGACGGCGTGCTCGCACCCGAGCTCGCGCGCCAGCGCCGCGAGCGCGCCCCGCTCGGCGCCGTCGCCGATGATCGTGACGTGCGGGAGCGGCGCCACGCCGGCACCGGCCAGGCGGGCGAGCGATCGCAGGAGCGTCGCCACCCCCTTCTCCGGTGACAGACGACCGATGAACACGAGCCGCGGCGGCATGCTCACCCCGCGGTCCACGCACGCCGGCGTGCGATCGAGCTCGGCGCGCGTGAGCGCCGTCGAGAAGATCCACGCCATGCGGGGCGCCGGAGGTTCCGTGCCATCGCCGGTCGCGAGCATCACGTTGCGCCCCCCCGCGACGCGGCGCATGAGCGCGCGCGTGAGACGGTTCATCACCGTGGTCTGCGTGTTCGTGTCCCACGAGCCCCCGTAGCGCGCGATCACGCGCTTGCGCATGAGGAGCGCGAGCACGAGCCCGATAAGCGGGATGTCGCCGGGGAGCGGGACGTGGACGACGTCCGCGCGGCGGAAGTGCGCGGCGAGCGTCCGTACATAGTACGGCAACCGCGCCGCCACCGACAGCTTGCGCCGGAAGTCGTGCCCGCGCGGGGGCCGGAGCGCGGTCACGCTCGCGTAGGAGGGGAGCGGGATCCCGCCCGCCTTCGTCTCGCCGCGAACGACCACGAGCTCGACCTCATCGAACAGCGCGGCGATCCCCGCCATCTGGATGGGGAACCCGCCGGACGACATCCATCGCCCGTCCTCCCCCGGCCAGCAGAGCTTGGACGACACCGCGCACAGCCGCAGCGCCCGCCGCGTGGCGGAGCTCAGGACTTGCGCAGCTCGCCGGTGAGCGTCCACATGAGGCGCCGTTGCAGCCATTCCGGGACTCCTTCGCGCTCGAGTCGAGCGATGCAGAACTGCTGATACCGATACAACCATGCCGGCGGGAGGGGCGGGAGCACCCCCCAGTTCCAGACGCTCACGAAGACGTGCGGCCACGCGTAGCGCTGCGGCGTCGCGGGGCGGAAGCCGATGGTCTCCAGCATGGCGGACAGCTCGCCGCGCGTGATGAACGCGTCCTTGGCCGGGAGCGGCTTCCGGAACACCCGCCGCAGCACGTCCCACATCCCGAGCTCGATCCGGAGCGCCACGCACTCGGGGTTGGGGGTGGTGAGATAGAACCGTCCCCCCGGGCGCAGCACGCGGTGGATCTCGCGCAGGAGCCGCGTCTTGTCGATCACGTGCTCGAGCACCTCGACCATGATGACGAGATCGAAGCTCGCGTCGGGAAAGGGGAGCGTGGTCCCCTCGTACGTCTGGAAGCGGCAGTTCGGAAGCCCGAGCGCCTGCGCCTGGGCTACGGCCTGGCCGGCGACGTCGACCCCTTCGACGCGCGTGTCGCGCGCGGCGTCGGGGTGGAGGGTGTGGAACAGCGCCTCGATCGACCCGCGGTTGCACCCGACGTCGAGCACGTCGCGCACCGCGGGATCGGCCATGAGCGCGGCGGCATGCTCGTACTTGCGCGATGTGCCGAGTCCGCCGACGGTGCTCCGGTCCGGGAGGAGCCGTCTTCCGCCGCCGATCTCGGCATCGAAGTAGGCGCGGACGGTATCAGCGGTGACGTGGGCCATCGAGGCGCTCCTGGTGGTGCACGATGTCGCGGGGGAGGGCGCACCGGACGCGCCCGTCCCGCCGCCATTGGTCGATGAGGGCCAGCATCCCTTCGAGCATGCGCAGCGACTGCGGCCCGGGCTCATCGCCGGCGGAGTGCGGGTGTCCGTACACGACCCAGTACCCGCCGCGGTCGAGCCGCGCGGCGATGGCGCGTCGCACGGGCTCGTCGAAGCCGCCTTGCGTGTTGAGCCGCAGGCACCGGACGCCGGCGATGGACTCGACGCGCGCGGGGCGGTCGACGCTCCGCCGCGTCACGAGCTCCGCGAGCCGCTCGCCGAGCGGTTGGTAGGCCACGCGGCAGAAGGTGTATCCCGTCTCCCGCAGCGCGGCGCAGAGCCGTCCGAGGTCGGTGCGCGGGCCGCGCACGCTGAGGCGCTCCGACAGGCTGAACGCCCACCGCGATGCGTAGTCGAAGGGCTGGTTGAACGGCGGGACGAAGGTGCGGACCTCCGCGCCGATGCACTGCTCCAGCGCGTCCTTGCTCTCGCGCAGCGTGCGCCGGAGCGCATCGGGGCCGAGCGCGGGGAGCCACTCGTGCTCCAGCGAATGGCTCGCCACCTCGTGCCCCGCGGCGTGGATGCGCCGGATCTGCGCCGGGTCGTGGTACGGCCGCTCCCCCGGCCGCGCCGCGGCGCCGACGACGGCGAAGCACGCGGGGATGTCGTACCGCGCGTGGAGCTCCAGGACGCGCTCGGTGTTGGGGAACTCGCGATGCCCCCAATCGGCGATCGCGCTCCGGTTGCGCGACCGGTCCGCGCCCCATTGCGTGTCGTAGTCCCAGAAGATGACCACGGTCGCGGTTTCGGATGCCGGCCCGGCGGGGCTCAGCGGCGGCGCGACCGATTGGAGCCGGGGGACGGTCATGCGTCGCGCTCCACGAACGCGAGGTCGCGGTCCGCGCCCCACCGGACGGCGATCGTCGCGTGCGCGGGGACGTCGCCCCACACGCAGAGCCAGTCGTGCCACCGGCGCGTTCCGGCGGGCGCGGCGTCTCCCCAGCGGATGTCGCCGACGTGCGCCTCTGGCGGGAGGAGGAGGGAGTAGCCGTGCACGGTCCGGTCCATCGGGTTGTCGAGCTCGATCGTGCACCGTCCGGCGGGGCGCACCGCAATACGCTGCAGCGCGCGGAGCCATTCTGCCAGCTCTCCCATGGTGGGGTTCCAGACGCGTCCGCGGGAGACCTCGGCGGTGAGCGCCTCGAGGGCATCGACCCACGCGCGCGCGAGGCGGCGCCCGCCGGGCGCGGCGGGGGTGGCGAAGATCCCGGCGATGTAGGGGAGCCGGTTGAGCAGATACGTGTGCGCGATGTGCACTCCGCGCTCGTCGATCAAGCGCGCGATCGCGGCGGGGGTGAGGGCGTCGGTGGTGTGGAGGACCTCGAGGGTCGAGAACAGGAGGAGGTCATCGTCGCGCACCTGGCCGAGGGGGACGGCGCGCTCGGGGTAGACGCTGGGCGCCATGTCGATGGCTTCGGCGCGCGTGTACGGGGTGCGCGGGGCGACGCGCGCATCGTTCCGGGCCGCGGCGGCGGTGCGGAACAAGGTGGACGTCGCGCGCCCGGCGGCGAGGCGCGCGGCGGTGTGCCACCGTGCGTCGGCGCTCCGGTGGGCCATGTACGTGTGGCGCCCCGTCGCGAGCGCGCGTCCGGCGGCGTGGCCGAGCGGCCCGGTGAGGCGAGCCACCACACCGGAGCGCAGGTAATGCGCCGCCGTGAGCACCTCTCCGCGCGCGAGGTGCCGCGCGGTGAGCCGGAACACGGTGTGCAGGTCGCGCCGCGCGGGGGCGAGGAGGTTGAGCGAATCGGCGGCGTTCGCGGGGATGTCGTGGTAGGCCCAGAGCGTCGTCATCCCGTGCTCGCGCAGTCGGTCGAGGAGCGCGTACTCCGGGTTCGTGACGCCCCCCATGGAGTAGCAGTAATGGAGGGTGAGGCCGTGATCGATCCACGTGCGCGGCCGGAAGCGCGCGGCGATGTGCGCCAGCGCGACGCGGAACTGGTCCGGGGGGATGTTCCCGGACTCGTTCACCCCGTGCGGCGCGATCTCGCTCCCCTCGCCGTGGAGCCGCTCGACGAGGGCGAGGTAGTCCCGATCCGCGAGCGTGGGCGCGGGCGGGCGCGGGACCGACGCGCTCTTGATGACGAACACGCTCTTGGTCATTCGCAGCCCGCGGCCGAGCCACCCGCGGTGCCCGGGCTCGCCGTCGAGAAAGAGGCGGAACGCGTCGGTCGTGTCGAAGTCCGGGTGGTCGGTGATGGTGAGCGCGGCTTCCCTCCCCCACGGGAAGCGGCCGGCGATCGCCGGGACGTCGCTCTCCTCTGGCGCCACGGGGCGCCAGAGGAGCCCCACCTCGGCGCACCACGTGCCGTCGCGCTCGGGGGCGGCGAGCGACGTGGTCTGGCGGTCGCGGAACGACCACCGCGGGTGGAGCGCGGCGGCGTCGAGATCGACCATGAGCCTGGCCGTGCCGCTGCGCCAGTCGAGGTGGACGGCGGGGAACCCGCGCGCCGCGCGCAGCTCGCGCCTCCGGCGGTGGCCGTCGCGCCAGCGGAGGACGAAGGGGGTGCACGCATTGAGCGTCGCCCGTTGGCGCAGGTCGCGCCACCGCAGGTAGCGATCGAGGAAGTGCGGCGGTTCCGCGCAGCTGATGCGGAGCTCCACCGCACAGCGGCGGATGGCCACGGGACGCACCGTGTTGGCGCGCAGCCGCAGGCGGCGGGGCGCGTCCGCGGGCGCGTCGGGCTGCGGGGCGGGGTCGAAGCCCACGCGGAGGACGATGCGCCCGTCGGTGGCCGACCACGCGCCCGACGCATCCTC
>JADGGM010000302.1 GCA_019689955.1 Gemmatimonadaceae bacterium | reverse complement strand
GGGAAGGGGACGGCGAGGGCGCGGGGCGGCCGCACCTGCTCGGCCACGTCGCGCAGGAGCGCGAGGCAGGTCGTGGAGATCCCGTGCGCCTCGACCACCGCCGCCAGGAGCGCCACCGACTGCGTGCACATCGCGCACACGGGGATGAACACCGCCGCGTGCACGCCGTCCTCCCGCAGGCGCTCGGCGACGCGCGGGGCCGTCTCCGTCATCAGCCGCTTGGGCGCGGTGATCGCCCCGTTGAAGCTCACGTGCACGCTCGCCGGCGACCCCACCATGTGCTCGCGAACGAGCTCGGCGAGCGGCTCCACGGGGAGGGCGAGGTTGCGGTCCTTCACGATCGGTTCGCGGTCGAACCCGCCCGCGGTCTGGCCGAGCACGAAGTGATGGACGTCGATGTCGGCGGAGAGGATGCGGAAGGAATAGTCGCCCCCTTTCATCCGGCGGAACGGTTCGTCCTCCCCCAGCTCGTACAGTCCGGCACTCGTCACGAGCGCCACGCGAGCGTCGCGCAGCGGGACGGCCAGCGGGGTCCAGGGGACCGGATCGATTCGCCGCCACTTGTACAGCGCGAGCTCGAGGCGGGTGTGCAGCGGTAACTCGGAAAGTTCAGCCATCTTCCAGCGAGTACAGGCTCCGGCTCATGCGGAGGGCACGCGCCGCGCGGGCGTGGTGGCCTCCGCCGAATGCTGAGCGACCAAGCGTGGTGGAGCAAGTCCCCGGCCGCGCGGCACGCCTGGGGCCGCCGCCGGTTCGCCGGTTCGTGGTACTTACCTTGCCACGAGGAGGGGCGGACCCGCGACGCGCCCGGTACGGCGCCCGGCGTCCGCGCCGCCCTCCGGCGGCGGCCATCGATCACCGTGGAGGGAAGGGATGACGCACCCATCGTCGCTCGTCATGGCCCGCGCGCTCGCGGCCGCCGCGCTCCTCGGCGCGCTCGCCGCGTGCAGCAACGACAGCACCGGTCCCGGCGGCGGCACGGTGAGCGTCACCGTCGCGAGCAGCGGCGTGGACGTGAGCCCGAAGGGGTTCACCATCACCGTGGATGGCGACAGTGGACAGACCGTCGGCCCCAACGCGACGGTCACGCTCGGCAACGTCCCGGCGGGGACGCGCGCCATCGGCCTGGCGCACCTCGGCTCCAACTGCGCGGTCACCGGCGACAACCCGGTCACCGTCACCGTGAGCGCCGGCGAGACGGCCACCGCGTCGTTCGAGGTCGTGTGCACCGCGCGGCAGCTCGTGTTCGAGACGGACCGGAACATCGCCACCAGCGGCCTCGACATCTACGTGATGAACGACGACGGCACCGGTGTGCGCCGCGTGACGACCGACCCCGCCAACGACCTCCTCCCCACGTGGAACCCCGACGGGTCGGTGATCGCGTTCTCGTCGTCGCGCGGGCGGAGCGGGGGCGCGTTCAACGTGTTCACGATGGACCCGACCGACGGACGCATCATCCATCAGCTCACTGACACCACCGGAGAGAACGCCCGCATCGCCTTCTCCCCGGACGGGAGCAAGATCGCCTTCGCGTCCACCCGGAGCGGGTACGCGGAGATCTGGGTGATGAACGCCGATGGCTCGAGCCCCACGCAGCTCACGCACGACGGCGCGTTCGCGACCGCGCCGAGCTGGTCTCCCGATGGCGCGCACATCGTCTTCCAGTCCAATCGCGACGGCACGGACCAGCTCTACGTGATCGACGCCGGCGGCGGCAACGTGCACCGCCTCACGACGACGAGCGCCAACGACCACGATCCCGCCTGGTCTCCCGACGGCACGATGATCGTGTTCACGTCGAACCGCGATCACCGTTCGGCGGCCGACAGCAGCAACTACGAGATCTACGTGATGCACGCCGACGGGTCGAACCCCACGCGCCTGACGACCAACACCGCGTTCGACGGCTTCCCCGCCTGGTCCCCCGACGGCACGCGGATCGTGTTCGACAGCATGCGCGACGGACACGAGCAGATCTACATCATGGACGCGAACGGGCAGAACCAGACCAATCTGTCGAACAGCGCGAGCAACGATGCCGTGGCACGATTCCGGCCGTGAGCGACGGCCGGCCGCGCATCGCGGCCGCGGGAGCGGATCGATGAAGACACGGCAGGTCGTCGTCGTCACCGGCGCATCGGCCGGGCTGGGGCGTGCGATCGTGCGGCGCTTCGCGCGCGAGGGGGCTGCGATCGGCCTCCTCGCGCGCGGCCGCGACGGGCTCGAGGGGGCGCGCGCCGACGCCGAGCGCCTCGGCGGGCGCGGGCTCGTCCTCCCGACCGACGTCGCCGACCCCGACGCCGTCGAACGCGCGGCCGCCGCGGTCGAGGCGGAGCTCGGGCCGATCGACGTGTGGGTGAACAACGCGATGGTCCCGGTGTTCTCCCCCGTCAAGCTGATGCACCCCGCCGAGTACCGGCGCGTGACCCAGGTGACGTACCTCGGCACCGTGCACGGCACGCTCGCCGCGCTCCACCGCATGCTCCCGCGCGACCGCGGCGTGATCGTCCAGGTGAGCTCCGCGCTCGCCTACCGGAGCATCCCCCTCCAGTCCGCGTACTGCGCCGCGAAGCACGCGATCATCGGTTTCACGGAATCGCTGCGCACCGAGCTGCTGCACGACGGGAGCCGCGTGCGCGTGACCGCCGTGCACATGCCCGCGCTCAACACGCCGCAGTTCTCGTGGGTGAAGAGCCGCCTGCCGCGCACGCCGCAGCCCGTGCCCCCCATCTTCCAGCCCGAGGTCGGCGCGGACGCGGTGGTGTGGGCCGCGCACCACGACTGCGGGCGCGAGCTCACCGTCGCGATGTCGAGCATCAAAGCGGTCTACGGGAACAAGGTCGCCCCCGACTACGCCGACCATTACCTCGCGCGCACCGGCTACGCGTTGCAGCAGACCGATCAACCGGCCGACCCCGACCGGCCGAACAACCTCTGGGAGCCGCTGCCGGGGGACCACGGCGCGCACGGCGCGTTCGACGCGCGCTCGCGCGGCTTCAGCCCGGCGCTGTGGCTGCGCACGCGTGGCGAGTGGTTCGCGGCCGGCGCGGCCGCGATGGCCGGGCTCGTGCTCGGCGCGCTCGCGGCGAACGGCGCGACCGCCGGCGCCCGACGCTGACGCGCCGGCGCGCGGTCACACCGCGCCGCGCGGGGGGCTCGATCCGTGCGTGGCGTGCGTGGCGTGCGCGGCGCGGTCGAGGAGGTCGCGCACCTCTTCGTCCGTCGTCTGCCCGAAGTCCTCGTACCAGAGGCCGACGGCCTGGAACGGCTCCGGCGTCATCGCGCACACGACCTCGTCCACCTCCGCGCGCAGCTCGGCGCACGTCTCCGCCGCGCCCGTCGGCACGGCGACCACGATGCGCGCGGGGCCAAGCGCGCGCAGCGCGGCGATCGCCGCGCGCATGGAAGCGCCCGTGGCGAGCCCGTCGTCCACGAGGATGACCGTCTTGCCGGCCACGGACGGGAAGGGGCGATCCCCGCGGTACCGCTGCTCGCGCCGCTCGAGCTCCCGCTGCTCCGCGGCCGCGATCGCGTCGAGCTCCCCTCG
The DNA here is from genome assembly GCA_019689955.1 of Gemmatimonadaceae bacterium. Taxonomy (GTDB): domain Bacteria; phylum Gemmatimonadota; class Gemmatimonadetes; order Gemmatimonadales; family Gemmatimonadaceae; genus JADGGM01. The sequence continues at coordinate 1,361 of JADGGM010000302.1, read as the reverse complement.
CGTGAGCCCGAACGCGCGCACGGCCTGCTCGTTCAGCACACGCACCCCGCCGCGCGCGATGGCGCCGACCGCGTACTCCTCGTGTCCCGGGAGCCCCAGCTTGCGCACGACAAACACATCGAGCGGAACGTCGAGCGCGCGGGCGACCTCGTAGGCCACCGGCACCCCGCCGCGCGGGAGCGCGAGCACGAGCACGTCGGGGCGGCGGGCGTACCACTGCAGGTACGCGGCGAGCACGTGCCCAGCTTGCCGGCGATCGCGAAAGCGCATCATCGTGCGGGCCTCGGTCCGGCGTGCCCGATCCACCCTGCACGCCCTCTGCCACCGGCGCACCAGGGCCCGGCGCTCATCGCGCGTGCTTGTACATGAGATCGAGCAACTCGTCGTACATCGATTCCGCCGCGGCGTCGCCGCTCCGGATCGCCGCGGCGGCGCAGTGCTTGAGGTGGTTGCGCATGAGCTCGCGCCCCACGGAGCGCAGCGCCTCGTGCACCGAGGCGATCTGCGTCATGATGTCGGCGCAGTAGCGGTCGCTCTCCACCATGCGCTGGAGTCCACGCACCTGCCCCTCGATGCGGCGCAGCCGCGCGAGGTTGCGCGCCTTCGCGTCGGGATCCACGGCCACGGCCTTGCGGCCATCGGCCTCGTCGAGGGCGCACCCGCAGGCGGCAACGCTCCCGTCGTTCGTCGTGTGAGCCATCGTTCTCCTCGTGCGCGCCATCAGGCCGGGCGGAAGCGCCGCAGGCGCAGACTGTTGGTGACCACGCTCACCGAGCTCAGCGCCATCGCCGCGCTGGCGAGGACGGGGCTCAGGAGGAGGCCGGTGAACGGATAGAGCGCCCCGGCCGCGATCGGGATGCCGATCACGTTGTAGATGAACGCCCAAAACAGGTTCTCGCGCATCGTGCGCATCGTGCGGCGCGAGAGCGCGATCGCCTGCGCGACGCTCCGCAGGTCGCCGCGCATGAGCGTGACGTCGCTCGCTTCGATCGCGACGTCGGTGCCGGTGCCGATGGCGATCCCGAGGTCGGCCTGCGCGAGCGCGGGCGCGTCGTTGATCCCGTCGCCGACCATCGCGACCACGTGCCCCTCGCGCTGGAGCCGCGCGACCTCGGCGATCTTCCCGTCGGGGAGCACGCCCGCGACCACGGTGTCGATCCCCGCCTCGCGCGCGATGGCGTGCGCGGTGCGCGAGGTGTCGCCGGTGAGCATCACGACGCGGAGGCCGAGCCGGCGCAGCGCGGCCACGGCGGCGGGGGACGTCGGCTTGATCGGGTCGGCGACGGCGATCACCCCCGCCAGCGCGCCGTCCGCGGCGACGTACATCGCCGTCTTCCCGTCGTCCGCGAGCCGCTCCGCCT
>JADGGM010000301.1 GCA_019689955.1 Gemmatimonadaceae bacterium | reverse complement strand
GCCCGGGGCCGCATCCTCTTCGCGAACCCGAGCGCGGGGACGATGCTCGGCTTCGACGCCTCCACCGCGCGCGGGCGCGCGATGAGCGAGCTGATCGCCGCGCGCGCCCCCGCGCTCGCCGCCGCGCTCGACCGCGCGGCGCAGCGCGGCGAGCGCATCACCCGCGGCGAAGCCACGATCACCATCGATGGTCACACCTTCCCGATCGGGTTCACCACGACCACCATCGAGTCCGACGGCGCCCCCGAGAGTCGCCCGGCGACCGTCATCTTCCAGGACATCTCCGACAACAAACGCCTCGAAGAGCTCCGCCTCCGCGCCGAGCGCCTCGAGGCCGTGGCCGAGCTGAGCGCGTCGCTCGCGCACGAGATCAAGAACCCCCTCGCCTCCATCCGCAGCGCCGTCGAGCAGCTCGCCCGCGCCCCCAAGGCCACCGACGACGAGCGCACGCTCGGCCGCCTCATCGTGCGCGAGTCCGATCGCCTCTCCGGGCTCCTCTCCGAGTTCCTCGACTTCGCCCGCGTCCGCGCCACCCGCGGCGACCTCGTCGACCTGGGCGAGATCGCGCGCGCCGTCGTGCGGCTCGCCGCCACGCACCCCGACCGCCGCGACGAGGTGCGCGTCGTCGCCGAGATCCCCGACGAGCCCGTGCTCGTCGAGGGAGACGAAGACCTGCTCCACCGCGCGGCATTCAACATCGCCCTCAACGCCGTGCAGGCCACGCCGCCCGGCGGGATCGTCACCGTGGAGGTCGCGCGCGTCCCGCGCGAACAGATCCCTCCCGGCGTCCCGTTCTACGAGGCCGCCGTGGCCCTGCGCGTCACCGACAATGGGCCGGGGATCCCGGCCGACATCAGAGAACGCGTGTTCGACCCCTTCTTCACCACCAAGCCCGGCGGCACCGGGCTCGGCCTCCCGATCGTCCACCGCGCCATCGAGGCGCACCGCGGGCTCGTGCTCGTCGACACCGGCGCGCGCGGCACACGCTTCACCATCCTCCTCCCGCAAACGGCGCAAGCCGGCGCGGAGGCAGCATGACGGCCGCGCCCTCCATGACGTCCCCCAGCGTCCTCGTCGTCGACGACGAGACCGGGATCCTCGAGACGCTCCGCATCCTGCTCAAGAACGAAGGGTTCACCCCGCACGTCGCCCTCGGCGGAAAGCAGGGGCTCGAGCAGATCGAGGCGCTCTCCCCCGACATCGTGCTCACCGACGTGCGCATGCCGAACGTCAGCGGGCTCCAGATCCTCTCCGCCGCCCGCGCCAAGGACCCCGACCTCCCGGTCATCCTCATGACCGCCCAGGCCGACCTCCGGTCCGCCATCCAGGCGGTGAACGAAGGGGCCTATTACTACATCCAGAAGCCCTTCGTCAACGACGACATCATCGCCATCCTGCGCCGCGCCGCCGAGCACCGGCAGTTGCGCGTCGAGAACCGCTCGCTGCGGCAGGAGATCCGTCGCCGCGACCGGAGCAGCGAGGCCGCGCCCATCGGCGGGAGCAAGGCGTGGCGTTCGGTCCTCCGCCTCGCCGAGACCGTCGCACCCACCGACTCCACGGTGCTCATCCAGGGCGAGTCGGGCACCGGCAAGGAGGTCGTCGCCCGCTACATCCACGCCCTCTCCGCGCGCAGCGAAGGGGTGTTCTCCTCGATCAACTGCGGCGCGCTCCCCGAGAGCCTCCTCGAGTCGGAGCTGTTCGGGCACGTCAAGGGCGCGTTCACCGGCGCGGTGAAGGACAAGACCGGCCTCTTCGCCGCCGCGGCCAGGGGGACCTTCTTCCTCGACGAGATCGGCGAGACCACCCCGTCCACGCAGGTGAAGCTCCTGCGCGTGCTCCAGCAGCGCGAGGTGATCCCCGTCGGCGGCACCGAGCCGATCCCCATCGACACGCGCCTCATCGCCGCCACCAACCGCGACCTCGAGGAGGAGATGAAGCGCGGGACGTTCCGGAGCGACCTGTTCTATCGCCTCAACGTCTTCGCCCTCCACCTCCCGCCGCTCCGCCAGCGCCGCGACGACATCCCGCTGCTCGCCGACGCCTTCCTGCACCGCGCCGCGCAGCAGCGCGGCGAGGAGCCCAAGCGCCTCACCGAGGCCGCGCTCGAGGCTCTGCAGAGCTACGCCTGGCCGGGAAACGTGCGTGAGCTGGAGAACGCGCTGGAGCGCGCCGTCATCCTCTCGGCGGGAGACACGATCGACGTCAGCGCGCTCCCGGAGCGCATCACCGAGCGCAAACCCGAGCCCCTCGTCGCCGACCGGTCCGCCCCGGTGAATCCGACGCTCGAGGCCGTGGAGCGCGCGTACATCATGTGGGTCCTGCAGGCCGAGGGCGGGAACAAGAGCCGCGCCGCGGACGTCCTCGGTATCGATCCGTCCACACTCTACCGCAAACTGTCGCGTTACGGGGTCGAGGCGTGAACGAGGTTTCGGGCCCGAACGCCGGGAAACGCCTCCGCTGGCTCGGGCGGCTCCAGCTCTTCACCTCGCTCAAGGCCGAGATGGCCCTGAGCCTCGCGATCATGGGCACGGCGGCGCTCTCGCTCGCCGCGATCAATGTGCTCATCATCGAGAGCCTCCCGGTGAACCGCTTCGGGACGCTCTTTCTGGGGGTGCTCATCCTCGGCGATGTGGTCATCTTCGTGGGGTTCGGGGCGTACAAGGTCCAAGGACTCGTGCTCGATCCGCTCGATGCCGTGGTCGCGACCACCGAGGCGATCGCTGCCGGCGACCTCACGCGCCGCGTGCCGCCAGGGAGCACGCGCGAGTTCGCCCGCCTCGCCGCGAGCGTGAACCGCATGACCTCGCGCCTGCTCGAGGAACAGGCGCAGCGCGCACACCTCGAGAAGGTCGCGAGCGTGGGACGCCTCGCCGCGGGCGTGGCGCACGAGATCGGGAACCCGCTCGGCGCGATCGCCGGCTATACCCACATCCTCCGCGGCGCGCTCCGCGGAAACGAGGACGCCGCCGAGGCGCTCGACGGGATCGAACGCGAGAGCGGGCGCATCGACCGCATCGTGCGCAGCATGCTCGACTACGCGCGCCCCCGCCGCCGCACGGCCGAGTCCGTGGACCTCAACGCCGTCGCCCGCCGTGCCGTCGCCTTGCTCGAGGACCAGGGCGCGATGCGCGGTGTGCGCACCACGCTCGACCTCGAACCCGATCTCCCGCGTGTCGTCGGCGACGGACACGAGCTCGAGCAGATGCTCGTCAACCTCCTGCTCAACGCCGTCGACGCGCTCGACGGCGACGGCACGGTGACCATCGCGAGCGCGTCCGTCTCCTTCGCCGAGGCGCGCGCGGGGCGCTCGCGCCGCAAGGGAGACGCCGCGGACTTCGCCATGGCGCGTGAGCACAGCGCCCGCGTCCGCGCGTGGCTCAACACCGTCGGCGAGCCCGAACGCGTCGTCGTCCTCGTCGTCGCCGACAACGGGCCCGGGATCCCGTGGAGCGAGTCGGAACGCATCTTCGACCCCTTCTTCACCACCAAAGCCCCGGGGAAGGGGACCGGGCTCGGCCTCGCCATCGTCGCGCGCATCGTCGAGGGGATCGGCGGTACTATTTGGGTCCGCCCGTCGCGCGAAGGGGGCGCGGCGTTCGTCATCTACATTCCCGTGGTCCGCCCCGATGCCCTCGGCGGCGCCGACGCACGGCTCGCAGGAGCGATGGGCTCGTGAAGATCCTGATCGTGGACGACGAACCCGGGCTCCGTCAGACCCTCTCGCGCATCCTGGGCGCGGAAGGCTACGCGAACGTGACCGCGGCGGACGGCGAAGAGGCGCTCGCCATCCTCGCCGCGGAGCCCATCGACATCGTCCTCTGCGATCTCCGCATGCCGCGCATGAGCGGCCTCGAGTTCCTCGACCGCTTCCACGCCCAGGGCGCGAACGCCCTCGTGATCGCGATGAGCGCCTACGGCGATGCCGACCAGGCGATCGCCGCCATGCAGCGCGGCGCCTACGACTACATCCAGAAACCCTTCCGCGCCGAAGAGCTGATCCTGTGCGTCCGCAAGGCCGCCGAGCGCGAGAAGCTCCGCGCCAAGGTCGAGCAGCTCGAGGACGAGCTGCGCACCATCCGCGGCAGCCGCATCGTCGGCCACAGCGACGCGATCCGCACCGCGCTCGACCTGGCGCGCAAGGTCGCGCGCCACCCGTCCACCGTGCTCCTCACCGGCGAGAGCGGCACCGGAAAGGAGCTGATCGCCCGCCTCATTCACCGCGCGAGCCCGCGCGCAGCCGAGCCCTTCGTCGCCGTCAACTGCGGCGCGATCCCCGAACCCCTCCTCGAGTCCGAGCTGTTCGGCCACGCCAAGGGCGCCTTCACCGGCGCGATCACCGACAAGGCCGGCCTCTTCGAGGAAGCCAACGGCGGCACCCTCTTCCTCGACGAGATCGGGGAGCTGCCGCTCGCGCTCCAAGTCAAGCTCCTCCGCGCCCTGCAGGAAGGGGAAGTCCGCCGCGTCGGCGCCAACACCGCGCGCCGCGTCGACGTCCGCGTCATCGCCGCGACCAACCGGGACCTCGCCGCCGATGTGGCCAGCGGCCGCTTCCGCGGTGATCTCTACTACCGCGTGAACGTCGTCACGATCAGGCTCCCCGCGCTCCGCGAACGCCGCGAAGACATCCCCGAGCTCGCGCTCCACTTCCTCCGGCAGACCAACGCGCGGCTCGGCCTCTCCGTGGAGCTCATCTCCCCCGCCGCCATGCGCCTCCTCATGGAATACCCATGGCCGGGGAACGTGCGCGAGCTGGAGAACGTGATCGAGCGCGCGCTGGTCCTCACCGCCGGCCCCACGATCGAGCCCGAGCACCTGGCCGACCTCGTCGCCGCCCCACGCCCCGGCGCGCCGGAGCCCCCGCCCGCGGAAGGGGACCTCTCCGTCAAGCGCCGCACCGAGGAGCTCGAGCGCACCCTCATCCGC
>JADGGM010000300.1 GCA_019689955.1 Gemmatimonadaceae bacterium | reverse complement strand
CGGGGGGGGGGGGGGGGGGGGGGGGGGGGGGGGGCCGCGCCCGGCGCCGCTCCGCTCACCGGCGCCGCGCCCGGGAGCGATGAGCGCGTGCTGCTCACCGCGTTCGACGTCATCCCGGCCGTCGCCGCGTCACGGCGCATGGTGTACGTCGCCACCCCCGACGGGATCGGAGTGCTCGACCGCACCTTCCGGCGTTGGCTCCCCCCGCTCACGCGCCTCGGCGGGTACCGCGGCGGACCGGTGACCGCAATCGCCGCGGACCCCGTGGAGGATGGCGTGTGGGTCGCGACCACGGGCGCGATCGCGTACTACCGCCCCACGATCGGCACGCTCACCGGTACCGTCGTCCCCGGCGTGATCGATGCGATCGTGTTCGACCAGCGCGACCCCGCCGAAGGGGCCTTCGTGCACGCGTCGGGCGGGTGGACGCTCGTGTCGCACACCGGGCTCGCGAGCGCGGTGACCCCCGCGCGCCTGCCGCCCCCCGAGGCGCGCGTGCAGTCCATGACGCTCGGCGATGTCTATCGTGCGTACCCAGCGCTCCAGGCCACCGCGCCGCTCCTCACGCGCGACGCGGAGCTCCGGAGCTGGCCGGTCATCGCGGGCACGAAGGTGCCGGATCAGAGCGAGGTGTGGCTGGGCACGGAGGGCGGGGGGCTGTTCCGCGTGGACCCGCTCTTCTCCCGGGGGGAGCAGTACCCGTTCGGCCTCCTCGAGACCGGCGCCGGCGCGCTCGCCCCCGCGGCCGACGGCGTCTGGATCGGCGGGCTCGGGCGCTCGCGCGTGGGGCGGAGCGGGCTCACCTTCGCGAGCACCGATCTCCAACAGTGGCGCTGGGTAGGCGGCTCCGTCGCGCAACCGCTCGGCGGCGTCCGCGCGAACCGCCTCGCCGTGCGCGGGACCACGGCGTGGATCGCCGGAGACCACGGGCTCGTGCGACTCGACACGCGCGACCCCACCCGCGCGCTCGCGTGGTCCGCGGGGAACGGCTTGCCGAGCGACGCCGCCCTGTCCGTGATCGCGACCGCCGGCGGCGCGTGGGTGGGCACCGCGCGCGGGCTCGCCTTCGTCGCCACCGCTCCCGACGCGCGCGCCGCGCGCGCCGCCGACGTGCGCGGCCCCATCGCGCGCGACACCCCGGTCCGTGCACTCCTCCTCGCGGGGGACACGCTCTGGATCGGGAGCGACGCCGGGCTCCTCCTCCTGCGCGGCGCCGCCCCGGACTCCGCGCCGCGCCGCATCGCGGTCACCGACGCGCGCCTCGCGCGCCCCGTCCGCGCGCTCGCGCGCAGCGACTCGCTGGTCGCCGTGGCGACCGCGAACGACCTCGTCGTCCTCGACCCGCACCGCGCAGCGGTCGTCCATCGGTTCGACGCGGTCGACCCGTCGCTCGTTCGCGGGATCAACGCGCTCGCCATGGACGCGAAGACGCTCTGGGTCGCGGGGGACGGCGGCGTCCTCGTGATCCCGCGCGCGAACGCCGCGTCGCGCATCCTCCCCGTGCCCGCCGTGGTCCCCGCGCAAGCGTACGACGTGCTGCTCGACGATGACTATGCCTGGATCGCCACGCCGGCCGGCGTGCTCCGCCTCCGCCGGTTGAGCGACGGGACCGTACGATGACCGCCAACACGCCACTCGGCCCCGGCGGGGAGTTCGACATCATCCGCGCCCTCGTCGCCCGCTGGGGGGCGACCGCCGCCGGGATCGGCGACGACGCGGCGATCCTCGACGTTCCCCCGGGGGAGCGGCTCGTGGTGAGCGTGGACAGCTCGGTCGAGGAGGTACACTTCCGGCGCGCGTGGCTCACGCCCTGGGAGATCGGGTGGCGGGCCACGGCCGCGGCGCTCAGCGACCTCGGTGCTGCGGGCGCCACGCCGATGGGCGTGCTCGTCTCGCTCTCGCTCTCCCCCGCGTGGCTCCCCCACGTTGCCGCGCTCGGCGACGGGATCGCGGCCGCGGTCCGCGGCGCGGGGACGGTGATCGTCGGCGGCGACACGACGCGGGGGGACGGGCTGTGCATCGCCCTCACCGTGCTCGGCCGCGCGGCGGCCCCCTTGCGCCGCTCCGGCGCCCGCCCCGGGGACACCATCTACGTCACCGGGCGCCTCGGCGGCCCGCTCCTCGCCCTGCGCGCGCTCGAGGCCGGGCGCGACCCCTCCCCCCACCCACGCGAGCGCTTCGCCCACCCGATCCCGCGCATCCGCGAAGGGGAGTGGCTCGCCCGGCACGGCGTCCACGCCGCCATCGACATCTCCGACGGCCTCGTCGGCGACGCCGCGCACATCGCGGCCGCGAGCGGCGTGCGCCTCTCGATCGACCTGGACGCCCTCCCCACCGTGTCGGGGATCTCCCCCATGGACGCGGCCGTGAGCGGGGAGGAATACGAGCTCCTCGTCACCGCGCCGGCGCTGGACGCGGCGCGGTTCGAGCGCGAGCTCGGCGTCCCGCTCACCGCCATCGGGCGCGTGGAGAGCGGGGCGCCGGGCGTTCACGCCCTGTTGCGCGGGGAGCGCGTTGCGCTGGGGGGCGGGTTCAGCCACTTTTCATGAGCATGCGCGCGCTGATCGCCTACCCGACGATGGTCCTCATGACCATCGTGCTCGGTGTCCCCATCATCATCTGCTCCCTCCTCGGCGTGAAGATCCACCCGGACAGCTTCCTCGGGCGCGCGCCGCAGGTGTGGTCGCGCGTGGTGCTCAAGGTGTCCGGGGTGAAGGTCGTCCTCCACAACGCCGAGCGGATCCCGCCGCGCGAGGAGCCGCGCGTGTACGTGTCGAACCACGTGAGCTGGTTCGACGTCTTCGCGCTTGCCTCCGTGCTCCCGCACTACCGGTTCGTGGCCAAGAAGGAGCTCGCCGCGCTCCCGATCTTCGGGCGGGCGGCGAAGGAGGTGGCGGGGATCTTCATCGACCGGCAGAACCGGAAGGCGGCGTTCGAGACGTACGCCGAGGCGGCGCAGCAGATCAAGCAGGGGATCTCCGTCGCCGTCTACCCCGAGGGGACGCGCGGCTTCTCGTACGAGCTGCGCCCCTTCAAGAAGGGCCCCTTCGTCCTGGCGATCGCGGCGCAGGTGCCGATCGTCCCCGTGATCAGTTGGGGGACGCGCGAGATCCAGGGGAAGGGGGACATCGCCATTCACGCGGGCACGTGCGAGCTGACCTTCCTCGAGCCCGTCCCCACGGCGGGGCTCACGTACGACGACCGCGACCAACTCGTCCAGACCGTGTGGCAGCGCATGGCTGCGGCGCTCGAGGCCAAGGGTGTGCACAGCCGCGGCGCCGCGCTGGAAACCGTCTAGCATTCAACCCCTTTCGTCATGTCCGAGATCATCGAGATTCGCGCGCGGGAGATCCTCGACAGCCGCGGCAACCCTACCGTCGAAGCGGACGTCATCCTCGAGACCGGCGCCGCGGGGCGTGCCGCGGTGCCGAGCGGTGCCTCCACCGGCGAGCACGAAGCGCTGGAGCTCCGCGACGGCGATCCCAAGCGCTACATGGGGAAGGGGGTGCTGCGCGCCGTGCAGCACATCGAGGAGACGATCGCGCCCGCGGTGCGCGGGATGGACGCGCACGACCAGATCGCCGTGGACCGCGCGATGCTCGAGCTGGACGGCACGGAGAACAAGGAGCGCTTGGGCGCGAACTCGATCCTCGCGGTCTCGATGGCGACCGCGCGTGCCGCGGCGGACGACCTGGGGCTCCCGCTCTTCCGGTATCTGGGCGGCCCGATGGCGCGCACGCTCCCGGTGCCGATGATGAACATCCTGAACGGCGGCGCGCACGCGGCGAACACGGTGGACTTCCAGGAGTTCATGATCGTCCCCGTGGGAGCGGAGTCGTTCGCCGAGGCGTTGCGGATGGGGGCGGAGGTGTTTCACTCGCTCAAGAAGGTGCTCTCGAAGCGCGGCCTCTCCACGAACGTCGGGGACGAGGGGGGCTTTGCGCCGAACCTGAAGAGCGACGAAGAGGCGCTGGCGGTGATCATCGAGGCGATCGAGGCGGCGAAGTACGCGCCGGGGCGTCAGGTCGCGCTCGCGCTCGACGTGGCGGCGAGCGAGCTCTACAAGGACGGTACGTACACGTTCAAGAAGAGCGGTGCGGGGTCGCGGGATGCGCGGGGGATGATCGAGCTCTACACGAAGTGGCTCGACGAGTACCCGATCGTGTCGATCGAGGACGGTCTGGCCGAGGACGACTGGGAGGGGTGGGCCGCGCTCACCAACGCGCTCGGCGACCGGGTGCAGCTCGTGGGGGACGACCTGTTCGTGACGAACACCGAGCGTCTCGCGCGCGGGATCGAGAGCCACGTGGCGAACGCGATCCTGATCAAGGTGAACCAGATCGGCACGCTGACGGAGACGCTGGAGGCGATCGAGATGGCGCGTTCGGCGGGGTATCTGTCGGTGATCTCGCACCGTTCCGGGGAGACGGAGGACACGTTCATCGCCGACCTCGCGGTGGCGACGGGGGCGGGGCAGATCAAGACGGGTTCGGCGTCGCGGACGGACCGGGTGGCGAAGTACAACCAACTGCTCCGCATCGAGGAGATCCTGAACGACGCGGCCGAGTACCCCGGCGGGGCGATCTACGGCTTGTGACCGCGTCGAGGCCGTGGAGCCCTGGAAAGATCGCGGCCGCCCTGATCGGGGTGGCCGCGGTCCTTTTCGCGGTCCAGGGCGGGGAGTACAGCACGACGGACCTGCTGCGGCAGCGGGCGCGAAAGAAGCGGATCATGGCGCAGATCGACTCGCTGCGGCACACGGTGGACTCGCTGCGCCAGGTGAAGCACGCGATCCTCACGGACCCGGCGGTTCAGGAGCGGATCGCACGAGAGGAGTTCGGGATGGTGCGAGGGGACAAGGAGATCCTGTACCGGTTCGCGGAGCCGGGGGATAGCGTGGGGAAGTGAGTGGGGAGGGGGGAAGG
>JADGGM010000299.1 GCA_019689955.1 Gemmatimonadaceae bacterium | reverse complement strand
GTCCTCGCACGATGACCGCGCCGCCCCCGCCGCTCGCATCACCCCACGACCCCCTCGCTTTCCCTCTTCCTCCACGCGATCGTGACGAACTTCCAAGCGCTCATCCTCGGCGTGCTCCAAGGGCTGGCCGAGTTCCTGCCGATCAGTAGCTCCGCCCACCTCGCGCTCGCCCCCTGGCTCTTCCACTGGCCCGAGCCAGGGCTCGGCTTCGACGTCGCGCTCCACGCCGGGACGCTCGTCGCCGTGCTCGGGTACTTCCGCACCGAGTGGGCGCGCCTCATCGCCGCCGCGTGGAACATCGTGCGTACCCGGCGCGTGAAGACCGACACCGAGCGCCGCGTGCTCCTCCTCATCGTGGCGACCATCCCGGGCGGGATCGCCGGCGTGCTGCTCAACGACTACGCCGAGACCACCTTCCGCGCCCCCGCCCTCATCGCGACGGCGATGATCGTCGTAGGGATCGTGCTCTGGGTCGTGGACCGCCGCGCCGCGCAGACCCGCTCCCTCGCCACCATGCGGTGGACCGACGCGGTGCTCATCGGGATCGCGCAGGCCTTCGCGCTCCTCCCCGGCGTCTCCCGCTCCGGGGCCACGATCACCGCGGGGCTGGCCGACAAGTTCGACCGCGAGAGCGCGGCGGTGTTCAGCTTCCTCATGAGCATGCCGATCATCGCCGCCGCGGCGGCGTTCAAGGTGCCGCACGTCTTGCGCGAGCAGGGGGTCACCGGGCCGCTCGTGATCGGCGTGCTCGCGTCGGCGGTGAGCGGGTGGTTCGCGATCTCGGCGCTCCTGCGCTACGTGAGCCACCGCACGTACGGCGTGTTCGCGATCTACCGGATCGTCGTGGGGGGCGCGGTGCTCGCGCTGGCGTTGGTCCGTGGCTGAGACGCGGTACGAGGGGCGCACGGCGGCGGAGCTGAGCGCGCTGCTCGGCCTCCCGCGGGTGGAACTGTACGAGAGCGTCCCGTCCACCATGGACGTGGCGCATGCGCTGGGGGCCGCGGGGGCGATGGCGGGGACGCTCGTCCTGGCCGAGCAGCAGACCGCCGGGCGCGGGCGCGCGGGGCGGCAGTGGGCCTCCGCGGTCGGGAGCGGGATCTGGCTCACCCTCCTCGAGCGCCCGAACGATCCGTCGGCGATCGACCTCCTCACCATCCGACTCGGCCTGCGCGCCGCACGCGCGCTGGACCGGTTCGCGCCGCGCCCCGTCCAGCTCAAGTGGCCCAACGATCTGTACGTGCAGGGGGGGAAGCTCGCGGGGATCCTCGTCGAGACGCGGTGGCGCGACCGGCGGATCGACTGGGTGGCGATCGGCGTCGGCCTCAACGTGCGCCCCCCCGAGGCGATGCCGCACGCCGCCGCGCTGCGCGGCGATGCCGCGCGCCTCGAGGTGCTCGCGGAGCTCCTCCCTGCGCTCCGCGCCGCCGCCGCGGCGCGCGGCCCGCTGAGCGACGCGGAGCTCGCGGCCTACGCCGAGCGCGATCTGGCCCGCGGCCGGCGCGGCCGCGCGCCGGCCGCGGGGACCGTGGTCGGGATCGACTCGCGCGGCTCGCTCATCGTCCGGACCGCGGCCGGGGAGGTGGCCCACCGTTCCGGCTCGCTCGTGCTCGAGGAGGGGGTGTGATCATCACGTTCGACGTCGGCAACACCGAGACGACCATCGGGCTGTTCGAAGGGGAGCACCTGCGCGCGCACTGGCGGATCACGACCGACGCGGCGCGGACCCCGGACGAGCTCGGGCTCGCCCTGCTGGGGCTCCTCCAGTCGCGCGGCATCACCGTGGGGGCGCTGCGCGGGGCCGTCATCGGCTCGGTGGTCCCCCCGGTCACCGCGCCGCTCGCCGAGTCGTGCACCGCCTGGCTCGGCGTGCGCGCCACCGTGATCAGCGCCGGCACACCGCTCCCCATCGTGCTCGACGTCGACGAGCCGCTCACCGTGGGGACCGACCGGATCGTCAACACCCTCGCCGCGAGCCGGATGTACCAGTGCGACACGATCGTCGTGGACCTGGGGACGGCGACGACGTACGACTGCATCACCGCGGACGGCGTTTTCCTGGGCGGGGTGATCGCGCCCGGGCTGCGGAGCTCCGCGGACACGCTCGCGCGGCGCACGTCGAAGCTCCCGGCGATCGAGCTCGTGCCCCCGGTGCGCGTGATCGGGAAGCGCACGGAGGAGTGCATTCGCGCCGGCGTGATGCTCGGCGCCGCCGAGGCGATCGACGGGATCGTGCGGCGCATCAAAGGGGAGTGGCCCACCGCGCGCGTGCCGCGCGTGATCGCGACCGGCGGGCTTGCCGAGCTCGTGGCCCCGCTCTGCCGCGAGGTCGACCAGGTGGAGCCGTACCTGACGCTGCACGGCCTGCGCATGGCGTACGACCTGCTGGTCGCCCGGCGCGCGTAGCCGCGCCGTCATCGGGGCGCGGGCCTGCCGTCGCGGCGCTGCATCTCTGACAGCCGGTTTGTCAAAGCGACGGGCGCACGGGTCGCAAGTCATTCAAAATGACTGATTTAGTGTGGTACGAGCCCTGCCACGCGCCCTTGACGCCGCCCCCGGGGCGGCCTTAGTTTGCCGCGTGTGTTAGCACTCTCCGGTCGAGAGTGCTAACAGAGCACGTGTTCATGCTTCCGTGTAACTCATACTACCAGGAGGGAGGCGACCTATGGCCACCAAGAGTGCCGCGGCCGTGAAGGTCAGTCCGTTGGCCGACCGTGTCGTCGTGAAGCCGTTGGAGGAAACGGAGCAGATGCGCGGGGGGCTGTACATCCCCGACACTGCGAAGGAGAAGCCGCAGCAGGGCGAGATCGTCGCCGTTGGCCCTGGGCGCTACGAGAAGGACAAGCGGGTGCCGATGGACCTGAAGGTGGGCGACAAGGTGCTCTACGGGAAGTACAGCGGCACCGAGGTGACGATCGAGGGGGAGCAGTACCTGATCCTGCGCGAGTCGGACGTCCTCGCGGTCGTGAGCTGATCGACGGCTGCGGAGCACCTGCGAAGTTGGTTCATTGCGACGCACACTCACTCTGACACACGGTAACGACGCTTATGGCTGCCAAGGAACTCCATTTCAACACTGACGCGCGCGCGGCGCTGAAGCGCGGCGTCGACCAGCTGGCCGAGGCGGTGAAGGTCACGCTCGGTCCGAAGGGGCGGAACGTCGTCATTGACAAGAAGTTCGGCGCGCCGACCGTCACCAAGGACGGCGTGACGGTGGCGAAGGAAGTCGAGCTCGCCGATCCGCTCGAGAACATGGGAGCGCAGATGGTCAAGGAGGTCGCCACGAAGACCTCCGACCTCGCCGGTGACGGCACCACCACGGCGACCGTGCTCGCCCAGGCGATCTTCCGCGAGGGGCTCAAGAACGTCACCGCCGGCGCCAACCCGATGGCGATCAAGCGCGGGATCGACCGCGCCGTGGCGGCGGTGATCGAGGAGCTCAAGACGATCAGCGTCCCGACCAGCGGTAAGAAGGAGATCGCCCAGGTCGGCACGATCTCCGCGAACAACGACAAGGAGATCGGCGATCTCATCGCCGAGGCGATGGAGAAGGTCGGGAAGGACGGCGTGATCACGGTCGAGGAGGCGCGCGGCCTCGAGACCACGCTGGAGACGGTCGACGGGATGCAGTTCGACCGCGGCTACCTCTCGCCGTACTTCGTGACCGATCCGGAGAAGATGGAGGCGGTCCTCGAGGATGCGTTCATCCTCATCCACGACAAGAAGATCTCGTCGATGAAGGACCTCCTCCCGATCCTCGAGAAGGTCGCGCAGATGGGCAAGCCGTTGCTCATCATCGCCGAGGATGTGGAGGGTGAGGCGCTGGCCACGCTCGTGGTCAACAAGCTGCGCGGCACGCTCCGCGTGTGCGCGGTGAAGGCGCCCGGCTTCGGCGATCGCCGCAAGGCGATGCTGCAGGACATCGCGATCCTGACCAACGGTCAGGTGATCAGCGAGGAAGTCGGCTTCAAGCTCGAGAACGCGGTGATCAACGACCTCGGCCGCGCCAAGCGGATCGTGGTCGACAAGGACAACACGACGATCATCGACGGCGCCGGCGAGGAGAGCAAGATCCAGGGCCGCGTCAACGAGATCCGCGTCGCGATCGAGAAGTCGACCTCGGACTACGACAAGGAGAAGCTCCAGGAGCGTCTGGCGAAGCTCGCCGGCGGTGTGGCGGTGATCAACGTCGGCGCCGCGACCGAGTCCGAGATGAAGGAGAAGAAGGCGCGCGTCGAAGATGCGCTGCACGCGACCCGCGCGGCGGTGGAAGAGGGGATCGTCCCCGGCGGCGGCGTGGCGCTCATCCGGGCGCAGCGCGCGCTCAAGAACCTCAAGCTCGAGGACACCGACGAGCAGATCGGCGTCGACATCATCCGTCGCGCCGTGGAGGAGCCGCTCCGCATGATCGTGCAGAACGCGGGTGGCGAGGGCTCGATCGTGCTCGAGAAGGTGCGCGCGTCGAAGGACAACAACTTCGGCTACAACGCGCTCACCGACACCTATGAGGATCTGGTGCAGGCCGGCGTCATCGATCCCACGAAGGTGACCCGCACGGCGCTGCAGAACGCCGCCTCGATCGCCGGCCTCCTGCTCACGACCGAGGCGCTGGTCGTCGAGAAGAAGGAGGAGAAGCCCGCGGCTCCCGCGGCCCCGGGCGGCGGCATGGGCGGGATGTACTGATTCCGCTCGCTGGTTCCGCAGCACGACGCAGGTCGGGAGGCCCATTCGGGTCTCCCGATTTGCGTTGTCGGAGCGTCGTGCAGCGGGTGACGGTGCGATGAGTTGCTGGGTCTGCCTGCCTGGACACTTTCCCCGCGGCACCTGCCGCCCCCATGCGAACGACCTCCACGCTGCGATGTCTCCTCGCCGCCGTCGCGATGACCGCGTGCGGCCATGACCGCCGCACTCCCGCGGAGCCCCCACCACC
>JADGGM010000298.1 GCA_019689955.1 Gemmatimonadaceae bacterium | reverse complement strand
AGCGCGGCCCGCCACGCGGCAGCCGATCCTGCCCCGCCTCCCACGTCCACGGCGCCCGTGGTGCTCCTCCACGCGCCCGCGGACTCCGAGATCCCCCCCGGCCCGCACGGCGTCTCGATCCGCCGCGGGCGCGCGCTCCTCACGGCCACGCGCGACAGCCTCCCGGGCTACGTCGGCAACAGCCTTCGCTGCATGAGCTGCCACCTCGACGAAGGGCGGCGCGCCAACGCCGCGCCCCTCGTGGGAGCGTTCGTGCGCTATCCCGCGTACATGCCGCGCAGCGGGCGCGTGGCCACGATCGAGGATCGCATCAACGGCTGCTTTCGCCGGAGCATGAACGGCCGCGCGCTCCCCGCGGACGGACGCGACGTGCGCGACATCGTCGCGTATCTCGCGTTCCTGTCGCGCGGCGTCCCCGTGGGCGCGACGCTGGAAGGGCAAGGGTTCGCCAGGATCACACCGCTCACCCCCGACACCGCGCGCGGCGAAGCGATCTACAGCGCCACGTGCGCGCGCTGCCACGGCGCGGACGGCCAGGGCACCGTCGTCGCGCCGCCGGTGTGGGGGCCGCGGTCGTTCAACATCGGCGCAGGGATGGCACGGCTCCGCACGGCGGCGTCGTTCATCCGGCACAACATGCCGTTCGACCGCCCCGGCTCGCTCACCGATCAACAAGCGTTCGATGTCGCCGCATACGTGACCTCGCGTCCGCGCCCCGATTTCCCCGGCAAGGAGAACGACTGGCCCAACGGCGATGCACCTCCCGACGCCGCGTACCCCACGCGCGCCGCGGCGAAGACGGCGGTAGCGCCGAACGCCGCGCGCACCCCCGGTCCGCCGGCGCCATGAGCGGCGCGTCGTGCGTCGCGTGGTAGTCCGACCTTCCACTCACGAGGAGGAGTACGACATGCTGTCTCTCGAAGCATCGCCCACGCCGCGCCGCGGTTTCCTCGGCCGGCTCGCGGCGGCAACGCTCGCGCTCGGCGCCGGTGCGCTCCCCAACCGCCTGCGCGCCGAGCCGGCCGACCACTTCGCCGGCTTCGATGGCCCCGATCCCGAGCACTGGCTCGACGGCTTGAAAGGAAAGCACCGCCAGGTGTACGATGCGGTCTCCCCCAACAACGGGATGTCGCTCATCTGGTCCGCCGTGTTCCTCGACTCCAACAACCAGTCGGCGGGGTTGAAGGACAGCGACCTGAATGCCGTCGTCGTCCTGCGCCACTCGGCGATCCCGCTCGCCTTCACCGACAGCGTGTGGCAGAAGTACAAGCTCGGCGAAGCGTTCGACGTGAAAGACCCCGGCACCAAGGCGTCGGCCGAGCGAAACCCGTACTTCCATCCGCACGAAGGCGAGCTGTTGCTCCCCGGCTCGGCGATCGAGAAGCTGCTCGATCGCGGCGTGATCTTCGGCGTGTGCAACGTCGCGCTCACGATCTTCAGCGGCATGCGCGCCGACGCCATCGGCGTGCCCAAGGACGCCGCGAAAGCCGAGTGGATCGCCGGGCTCATTCCGGGGATGACGATCGTTCCCGCGGGCGTGTGGGCCGTGAACCGCGCGCAGGAGCGCGGCTGCACGTACTGCTACGCCGGGTGAGCGGAGATCGTCCCTCAGCGCGCACCGCCGACGCCGGTGTGACGAAACGGTTGTCGGCGGTGGCGCGCGGGTCTGCGAGAATCACGCGCGGGTGGTAGTACCAATTGCAGTCCGGGGTATATATTGCCCACGTGCCGGGCGGTTCGTGTCGTCCGATTCACTGGACCCCGAGCTCGGGCTCCGAACGCGAGACAGCATTCCCACGGAGACCATGCGCGCAGTCTGCATTGCTCGACATCGCTTTCTCAGCGACCACATCGCCTCGGTCTTTCAGGAGGCCGGGATCGAATGCGTTCCCGCCGTCGGGTTTCAGGACGGGATGCAGCGCACGCGAGCGCAGCTCCCCGACGTTGTCATCTGTGATTACGATCTGCTCGTCGCCGCGCCCCTTCGTGAATGGGAGCAAGACGCGGTGCTCGCGGAAGTGCCCATCGTCGCGGTGAGCCTCACGCGTCGTCCCGAGGAGGCGCACCTGGTCGATGCCAACGGGATCGCCGGTTTCCTCTATCTTCCGGGGCTGGAGAGCGGGGACGTGAAGCGCGCCGTGCAGGGCGCAACGAGCCGCCCGCTCCGCGCGCCCACCTTCTCGTTGCGGTGGGACCAACCCTCCGGCGAGACGATCCACCTCGACTGACGTCGGGCGCTCCATGCACGATCGACGCTCGCCCCGCCACGGCCGCGCCTCTCGCCGGATGCTGGCGGCGCTCGTGCTGACGCTCGGGGCCGCGGCGTGCAAGCGCAGCGCGCACGCGCCGGCGGCATCCGCGGCGTCGACCGCGTCGGTGCGCACACAGACGTCGGCGAGCAACGCGCCCGTGACCGGCCACTTCCGCGCCGTCACCGCCGCGGAGAGCCTCGCCGAGGCGCGCGACATCTGGAACAAGCCGGAGGTCGTGCGCCGCCTCGCCGAAGCGGGGCTCGTGGTGATCGATCCGGCGCAGACGGTGCATCGCCCGGATCTGCACGTCCCCGGCGACCGCTTGCAGGTGAGCGGCGCCGAGCTCGAGATCTACGTGTACGACGACGCCGCGGCCCGCCGGCGCGACGCCGCGGCGCTCGACACGGTGCACCACGGCCTCCCGTCGATCTACGAGCCGCGGTACATCGTGTCCGGGAACCTCGTCGCCATCCTGCGCACGCCGCACGACCGTCTGGCCGAGCGCGTGACCAACGCGCTCATGGCCCGCCACAACCGCGGGTCGTGAGCGCTCGCGCGCGTGCTCAGCGCGCGCGCGTGAACGAGGGCGCCGGTGCGCCCGGCGCCGGCGGCGGGTCGGGCCGCTTGAGCCCCGTGACGATGCTGTCGAATTCCGCGGCCACCTTGATGACCCCCGAATCGGCCGGCGCGCTCCGCCGCGTCGCGGCGACGATCGCCGCCGCCCGGGCCGTGTCGCCACGCGCGAGCAGGATCTGCGAGCGAAGCCAGAGCCGCGCCGAGATGGTGACGTCGTCGTCGCCCTGCGACAGCGATAGCTCGCGGTCCGCCTCGTCGTACGCGTGCATCTCGAGGAGCGTCTGCGCGAAGGCGTAGTGCAGCTTCCCGTTCTTAGGCTCCTTGGCGAGCGTGGCGCGGAACACCGCGCACGCGGAGTCACCCATCCCCTTGCGCGCGTACGCCTCGCCCAGGAAGCGCGCGCGCCAGTACGGCGTGGTCCACCCCGGCGGCACGGTGTCGAGGAGCGCGATGAGCGAGTCCGCCCCGCGCCGCTCGCCGTAGGCCGAGAGGAACATCACGCGGATCGGCCCCGAGTCGGGGATGCGCCGTGTCGCGTCGCGCAGCACGCCCAGCTCGGGCTCGTACAACCCCGCCTGGTGGAGGGCGCTCGTGTAGTAGAACACGATCACCGGGTCCGTGGGGTCGAGCTTGTGCGCGTGCGCGAGGTAGGCGATCCCGCGCTGCTTGTCGCCCTTGTTGATGTACCAGTTGCCGAGGAGCCAATACGGGCGCGCGGAGGTGGGGGTGGTGTTGATCCCGCTCACGAACAGCGTGTAGCTGTCCTGCCAGGGGATGACGCCGTTGCTCGCCTCGCGCGCGCCGAGCACGGCGATGAGCGCGACCGGCGCGGCCACGGCGAGCTGCGCGCGGAATGCCGGGAGCGGGCGCGACGCCGCGGCCATGAGCCGCTCGATCCCCCACGCCACGAGCATCGCGGCGCCGACGGTCGGGAGGTACAGCGTGCGCTCGGCCAGGAGCTGCCCCGTGGGCACCAGGATGTTCGAC
This sequence comes from Gemmatimonadaceae bacterium, assembly GCA_019689955.1. Lineage (GTDB taxonomy): Bacteria > Gemmatimonadota > Gemmatimonadetes > Gemmatimonadales > Gemmatimonadaceae > JADGGM01. The sequence goes on along the minus strand of JADGGM010000298.1, from coordinate 1,113 downwards.
GCCGGGAAGTACGAGAGCGCGATCCACCCGATCGCCACCAGCGGCCGGCGGTCGCCGCGTCGCGCGAGGAGCGCCGCGCCGAGCGTCGCGAGCGCGACCACCGCGATCGAGAGCGCGGCCGCGGTGGTGATCCGGTGCTGCGGGACGACGATGTCGTTCCCGTAGTGCATGATGAGCCGGTTCGGCCAGAAGAGGAGCTTCCCGACGAGCGGCCACGCGTGGGTCATGGTCCAGATGCGCTGCATCATCGTCGCCTGGCGGATGCCGGGGGCGACGAAGTCCATGTTCACCGCGAGGCGGCCGAGCACGAGGTAGCGCGCCCACACCGCGAGCGCGAGCGCCACCGCCGTGGCGAGCCAGACACGCCACCCGCGGAGCAGCGTGGCGACGAAGCGCGGCACGGGCGGCTCGCTCGAGCCCTCCCGCGCCTGCGGCTCGCGCCACCCCCACCAGCAGAGGAGCGCGAGCGCGGGGAGCGCCCCCGCCGACTCCTTGGCGCCGAGCGCGAGGAGGTAGATGAAGGCGACGAGGATCGCGCTCCCCCAGCGCAGCGCGGCGCGGTCCCGGTCCCGGTCCGTCGCGCGCCAGATCGCGAAGACCATCGCGAGCGCGAGGAGCGTGACCATAATCTCGGTGGAGTTGGCGATGCTCGCGATCGCCTCGACGTGCACCGGGTCGACGCCGAAGAGGGTGGCGCCGAGGATCGCGGCCGGGCGCGGGAGCGCGCGCTCGAGGAGGAGCCAGAGCATCACCGTCGTCGCGACGTGGATCGCGAGGACGAAGATGTGGAAGATCATCGGGTGGCCGCCGCCCACGTTCCAGAAGAGCGCGAAGAGGAACTGGGCGAGCGGGCGGTAGAGCCCCGTCTCGCGGTTCCCCCAGTAGCTCTGGGCCCACGTCTGCCAGAGCGCGCGCAGCGTGTGGCGCGTGGGGTCATCGGCGATCACGCCGACGTCGTCGTACGTGTAGCCGAAGGTGAGGGTGATGAGGAAGGGGAGGGCGGCGGCGAGGACGACGACGAGGAGCGCGAGCTGGTCCAGGCGCAGGCCGAGCCATCGCCGGTCGGCGGCGGGGGTCCCTGGCGTGGGCCCTGGAGGCGGGGCGAACGAAGGG
>JADGGM010000297.1 GCA_019689955.1 Gemmatimonadaceae bacterium | reverse complement strand
GGGCTCATGGGAGATCGGCAGCCCGGTGATCTGCAGCGCGATGCACGCGGCACAGGTCTCCGGGATGTGCGAGTGATGGAGGTGCGTCCCCCCCGCCTCGACGTGCGCCGGCGCGCTGCGCGACGCGACCGCCTCGGCGCTCGGCGCGACGACGATCCCCACCGCCTCGGCGGCGAGGAGGAGCATCGCGACCCAGCGCACCAGGCCGCGCCGGCGGTGTCGGAGGGTGGTGAGCACGCCCGTCATACGCGCAAGCTAGCTCCGGCGTTGCTCCGTGTCACCCGGCGTACCCTCGAAGCCGGGCGAGCATGCGCGAGTCCGTGGCCGTGGCGTCGTCCCCCTTCGGCGTCTCGATCACCTTGGGGACGTGGCTCAGCCGGTCATCGGTCATGATGCGCCGGAACGGTGCCTCGCCGAGCGTCCCCTCGCCGATCAGCTCGTGGCGGTCCTTGCGCGACCCGAAGGGGACTTTCGAGTCGTTGAGGTGCAGGACGCGCAGCCGGTCCGCGCCGAGCGTGTCGGCGAAGCGCGCCCACACGCCGTCGTAGTCGTTCACGAGGTCGTAACCGGCGGAATAGACGTGGCAGGTGTCGACGCACACCCCCACGCGCGAGCGGTGCGGCTCGGGGATGCGCGCGATGATCGCCGCCAGCTCCTCGAAGCTCGCGCCGAGCGCGGTCCCCGAGCCCGCGGTCGTTTCCAGGCAGAGCACCGTGCGCCCCGGCACCTGCTCCAGGCACTCGGTGATCGCGTCCGCGTTGCGGGCCAGGCCGCTCTCGCGGTCGTCCATGTAGTTGCCGGGGTGCGAGACGAGGTAGGTGAGCCCCAGCGCCTCGCATCGGCGGAGCTCCGCCGCGAACGACGCCATCGACTTCTCGCGCAGCGCGGCATCGGGGCTGGCGAGGTTGATGAGATACGAGTCGTGCGAGACGGTCACCTGCACGGCGGTGTCGGCCAGCGCGGCGGCGAAACGGGAGCATTCGTCGGGCTCGCACTCGCGCTCGGCCCAGCGGTTCGCCTGCTTGGTGAAGATCTGCATCGCCGTGGCCTCGATGGCGCGCGCGCGTGGCGGCGCTTCGGTGACCCCGCCGGCGGTGGAGACGTGCGCTCCGAGCAGTGGGGTCATCGCGGTCACGGGTTCGGGCGGAGGTAGTCGAGCGGGTCCACGGCGCGCCCCTCGGGGCGGAGCTCGAAGTGCAGGTGCGGCCCCATCTCGGGGTCGGAGGAGCCGACGTAGCCGATCACCTCTCCCTTGCTCACGACCGCCCCCTTCTGTGTGGCGATCTTGCCGAGCGAGCCGTAGACGGAGTAGTCGCCGCCGGGGTGCTGGATGATGACGGTGAGCCCGTACGTCCCGAACGGTTCGGCCACGAGCACCTTCCCGGCCGCGACCGCGTGCACCGGCGTGCCGGCCGGGGCCTTGATCCCGATCCCGTTCCAGCGGATGGTGGTGTTGTTGGGGTTCACCACGCGCCCGAAGTTGTAGATGAGTGGGCCGTCCACCGGCCAGTCGAGGCGCGCGCCGGCGCCGCCCCGGCCGAGCGTGCTCGCGGCGCGGGAGGCGCGCGGCGTGGCGCGTTCCGCGCGGCGGCGCGCCTCCTCGAGCGAGGCGATGACGTCGGCGAGACGCTGTTCGTCGTGGCTGAGCTGCGCGAGGCGGCGTTCCGTCTCCTGCGCGCTACGCTTGGCCCGGGCGAGGCTCCGCGCCTGCTCGTCGTGCAGGTCGCGCAGGCGGCGCTCCTCGTCGGCCTTCTCCTGCAGGTTGAGCTGGATGTCCGCCTGGAAGCGCACGAGGTTCGCGCGCTGCTTCTTGATCTGCGCGCTGAGGTCCTCCACGCGCTTGACGAGCGCGCGGTCGCGCAGCGCGATGAGGTGCAGATACTTGTAGCGCGCCAGCAGGTCGCCGAAGCTCGTCGCCGAGAGGAGTACCTCCACCGAGTAGAGCGGCCCGCGCTTGTAGATGTCCACCAGCCGCTGGCGCAGGACCGCGCGCTTGAGGGTGATCTCGTCCTGCGCGCGGATGAGATCGGCCGTCGTGCTCTCGACCTCGCTGTTGATCGCCGCGAGCTGGGCGTCGAGCGAGCGGACCACGCGCTCGGTCATGTCGGCTTCGCGGTCGAGGTTCTCCACCTCTTCCGAGAGGTCGTGCACGCGGTTGCGGAGGCTCACGCGCTGCCGCTCCAGCTCCTCGCGCTCCTGCTTGAGGCGTTCGAGCTTCTGCCGTTCGGCTCTCAGGCGTGCTTCGGTGCTCTCGTCCTGCGCGCGGGCGGCGTGCGGGAGCGCGAGGGCGAGGAGGAGGGCGACCGCGATCGCGTACCCGGGGCGAGCGAGCGTCACCCGGAGCGCGCCGTCAGACCTCATGCAGGTGCCTCCCCACCGACACCGCGCTCCCGAGGAGGCCGATGAACCCTCCGGACACCACGCCCACGATGGCCATGCTCCGGTCGAAGAACGTGGTCTGGATGAGGTAGCGATCCATGAGCGAGTGCGCGAGCCAGGCGAGGAGGAGCGCGAGCACGCCGCCCACCACGCCTTTCACGAAGCCGTCGATGAGAAACGGCCGGCGCACGAACCCGTCGGTGGCCCCGACGAGGCGCATGATCGAGATCTCCTTCGCGCGCGCGAGCACCGTCATGCGGATGGTCGAGCCGATGATGATCACGGCCACCGCCGCGAAGGCGATGCCGAGCACGAGCCCCGTGGCCCCCGCCACGTTCCGGATGTTGTAAAGCTTCCGCACCCAGTCCTCGCCGTAGCGCACGTCGTCGACGAAGGTGTAGGTCCGGATGCGCGCGGCGACCGCCTGGACGGTCTTCGGGTCGCGGTAGCCGGGCTTTAGGCGGATCTCGAGCGAGGCGGGGAGCACGTCGGCGTCGAAGACGTCGTTGAACTCCGCGAGCTCCTTGCGCGCGCGCGCGAGCGCTTGCTCCGGGGAGATCATGTCGACGCGCGCCACCTCGGGGAACGCGGCGATGTCCCCCACGGCGGCGGAGACGGCCTCCACGGGGGTCCCGTCGGCGATGAAGGCGCGGATCTCCACGCGCTCCTCGATCGTGCGGAGCGTGCGGCTCACGTTGAGCGCCACGAGGCCGAAGAGGCCGAAGGCGAAGAGGCTGAACGCAATGGTGAGGATGCTCAGCGCGCTCAGGAGCGGGGCGCGCCGGAGGCCGAGGATGACTTCGCGGACGGTGAGGCGCATCAGGCGGAGGTCGGCGGGAGCGGCTCGGCCGCGTCGGCGGAGTCGGCGGAGTCGAAGACGATCTGGCCGCGGTTCACCTCGATCACCCGGTAGTCGGAGCGGCGCACGAGGTCGAGGTTGTGCGTGGCCATGAGCACCGCCGTGCCGGCGGCGTTGATGTCGCGCAGGAGTTGGAAGATGCCGCGCGTCGCGCGGTCGTCGAGGTTCCCCGTCGGCTCGTCGGCGATGAGGACCATGGGGTCGTTCACCAGGGCGCGGGCGATCGCCACGCGCTGTTGCTCGCCGCCGGAGAGCTCGCGCGGGTAGCTCGTCCCCTTGGAGGCGAGCCCCACCTGCGTGAGGAGGCGGCTCACCCGCGAGGGGATCGTGTCGCGCGGGGCGCCGGTCACCTCGAGGGCGAAGGCGACGTTCTCGGCGGCCGTGCGGTCTTCGAGGAGGCGGAAGTCCTGGAAGACGATCCCGAGCCGGCGGCGGAGGAGCGGGATCTCGTGGCGCTTGATCTCGCTCGCGTGCATCCCGCTCACGCGCACGTCACCGGACGTCGGTTTCTCCTCCATGAACACGAGCTTGAGGATGGTCGACTTCCCGGCGCCGCTCGGACCGGTGAGGAAGGCAAACTCCCCCTTCCCGATGCGGAACGAGACATCGTTCAGCGCGATGCCGGTGCGAGGGTATTCCTTGGTGACGTGCGTGAATCGAATCATGAGGCGGTGAAGCCGGCGGGGGCCGGAACGGCGGGAGCTGCTGGACGGGGGATGGCGCGGCCAGCGGGTGGCCGTGCTGGAACTACGTACCGCGCGCGGCGCACGGGGTTCCCCACGGGATGACGATCGACCGGATGGATCGAAAAACCCCGTGCGCGCGGGCGGGGGAGCGAGGACCGGCGGCGCGGCGCCGCGCGGGCATCAGCGGAGCGCCTGGGTCATGTCGGCGATCAGGTCATCGGCGTCCTCGATCCCGACGCTGATCCGGACGAAGCCGTCGGGGATCCCGACCGCCGCCCGTTCTGCCGAGCTCATCGAAGCGTGCGAGGTGTACCGGGGCTCGGAGACCAGGGTGTCGACCCCGCCCAGGCTGGGGGCGTGGGTGATGATGCGCAGGCGGCTGATGAACCGCTCCGCCGCCTCCCCGCCCCCGGCGAGCACCACGGCCATCATCCCGCCGAATCCGTCGAGGGTGGCCTTGGCGATCTCGTGGTCCGGGTGCGAGGGGAGGCCGGGGTAGTAGACGCAGGAGAACTCGGGGCGCTCGCTCGCCCACTGGGCGATGCGCATGGCGTTCTCGTTCTGCCGCTGGACCCGCACGTCGAGGGTCTTGAGCCCGCGCTCGAGGAGCCAGCAGGCGAAGGGGTCGGGGGCCTGCCCCCAGACCATCATCTTCTGGCGGACTTCCTCGATGTATGACGCGGTCCCCATGACCACGCCGGCGAGGACGTCGTGGTGCCCGTTCAGGTACTTGGTGGCCGAATGGATGACGACGTCGGCGCCGTGCTCGAGCGGGCGGAAGTTGACCGGGGAGGCGAAGGTGGAGTCGACGACGAGCGCGAGCCCGGCTTCGTGCGTGAGGTGGCTGATCGGGGTGAGGTCGAGGACGCGGCACGACGGGTTGACCGGGGTCTCGACGAAGATGGCGCGGGTGTGCTTGCGCAGCCGTTTGCGCCACCCGCGGGTCTCGGTCGGGTCGACGAGGGTGACCTCGATCCCCATGCTCTCGAGCTCGCGCGTGAACAGCCGGTGCG
>JADGGM010000296.1 GCA_019689955.1 Gemmatimonadaceae bacterium | reverse complement strand
ACACCGCTGCGGCGCGGGCGCGCCCGGGGGGGGCGCGGGGGCGGGGCGCGCGCAGCCGGGCCGTGAGCGTGGGGCCGAGGTAGATCTTGGCGACGGTGTCGCTGAAGACGAGCTCGCGCACCGTGCCCGCCACCTTGACTTCCCCATCAAACATGATGTAGGCGCGATCGACGATGTCGAGCGTCTGTTCCACGTTGTGATCGCTGATGAGGACCCCGATCCCGCGGTGCCGGAGGCCCGCGACGATCGACTGGATGTCGTGGACGGCGATCGGGTCGACCCCGGCGAAGGGCTCGTCGAGCATCATGAACTTGGGTTCCGTGACGAGCGCTCGCGTGATCTCCAGCCGCCGCCGCTCCCCGCCGGAGAGCGAGTACGCCTTGGATTCTCGGAGGTGTTTGAGCCCCAGCTCGTCGAGCAGCTCTTCGAGCCGCCGGGCTCGCTCGTCGGCGGAGAGCTTCATGGTCTCGAGAATCGCCAGGATGTTTTCCTCGACGGTGAGCTTCCGGAAGATCGACGGTTCCTGCGACAGATATCCTATGCCCAGGCGTGCCCGCTTGTACATGGGCATCTCGGTGATGTCTTCCCCATCGAGGAGGATCCGCCCTTCCTGCGGCTGAATGAGGCCGACGATCATGTAGAAGGTGGTCGTCTTCCCCGCGCCGTTGGGGCCGAGCAGCCCGACGATCTCTCCCTGTTGCAAGCGGAGGGCCACGTCATTGACCACCTTGCGGCGCCGATACGTCTTCACGAGCCCGCGCGCCTCCAGGACGCTCCCCGAGGGGGCCGGGCGTTCGGCCTGCGCGAGGGGGGCGTGGCGGATCGCCTGGTGCTCCCCGGTGTGCCGGAGCACGTTCGACACTTCGGCGCGCCGCATCGCGGCCCGGTACGGGGCGAGCGCCTGCCAGTACCGTTCGGCGATGTGGATCGGCGCGTCGGGGGCGCCGAGTCCGCCGGGCGGGAGGATGATCAACCCCTCCTGCACCAGCCGCGGGAAGACGACCTTGCCGAGGTGCTGCCGCACCTCATCGAGGCTCAGCCGCCCCGCCTCGGCGTCCGCGTCCCCCCCCTGCTCGCGCAGCATCGCGAGGTGGTCGTCGCGATAGTGGATCGCGACGTCGTTGAAGATCACGTCCCCCGAGTCGCCCGCCGAGCACACGAGTGCGTGGAGCGCCAGCGCCGTGGAGCGGTCGCCGTGCGCCTTCTCCTCGATGAAGCGCTCGACTTCCGGGGGAAGGTAGTGGTCGTTCACGGCGCCCTCCGTGTCGCTCGCGCCCCGGGCCGCCGGCCCTGGGGCGGTGTCGCGCCGGCCGGGCGCTTGGTCGTATCGGCCCGCGATGGAGGCGTGGGGTCGAGGTACACCCCCGCCGCCTCCCCGGTGATGGTGACGGACCGGACTTGCCGCTCGCCCATCGCGACCGTGATCTGGTCGCCACGCACGTAGTTGACCGCCGGCCCCAACGCCGTGGTGTCCTTGGCCGCGATCTGGTAGAACGATCGAGCGCGTCCGCGCGCCACCAGCTCCCGGAGCTGCGGCTGCTTGGCCGTGTCCGTGGGCGCGGGCGGGGTGCTGTCGAAGTAGGCGAAGATCGTGTCCCCCCGCAGCCAGTCGTGCTCCGTGGTGTGGAGCTTCGTGGTGTCGGGGAGGCTCTGGGCGAACGCATCGCGCAGCGCGTGGATCTCGCGCATCCGCTGGTCGGGCATGCGCACGTCGAGCGAATCGGCGACCACGTCGTACGTCGGGTTGGTCGCGCGGGCGCGCGACTTCCCCCACGCGTTCACGCGTTGCAGCCGTCCGCCGGCCATGTGGAAGTCGAGCGTGTCGGCGGTGAGTGTGGCGTCCTGGCTCACCCCTTTGGCTTTCCCCTGGGAGAGCACGCGGTCCACCTGCCGGTTCCGCCCGTAGAGGTCGATGACGACGCCGGTGAGGACGAACGGCCGGTCCCCGCGTGCGGTGATGGTCGGCGTGCGCATGAGGCGGGCGAACTCGCGCGCGCTGTTCAGCATCGCGGAGTCGCCCGTGGCGAGCACGTCGGGGCGGGTGATGTTCACCTTGCCCGAGGCGTAGACGAGTGTGTCCCCCTCCATCGTCACGGTGTTCGCGATCACCGTCATCGGCTCGGACGGCTTCCCCGCGGAGTCCTTCTCCACGACGACGATCGTCGGCCGGCCGGGGGCGACCATGCGTGGCGCGGGGCGGATGTTCGGCGCGGCGCGGTAATACTCCACACGCGGGCCATCGAGGGTGGTCCCGCTCGGGAGGACGGTGTGCACGTTCCCGAGCGCCTCCAGCCGCTCCTCGGCCATGAAGTAGTTCGCCAGCTGCGAGTCGAGCGTCAGCCGCGGCTCGGTGTAGTGCACGTTCCCGATCAGATGGAGGAGCCTCTGGTCCCCGAAGTACTCGGCGCTGTCGGCAATGAGCGTCATGCTCTGCGCCGGGCAGCGGGCGATCACCCCCCCGCCGATGAAGCTGTTGAACGCCCCGCTCGGTTGCTTGAGCGAGGTCACGCGCGGCGGGCGCGTGGTGTCGCGCGCGGCGAACTCGAGCTGGCACCGCCCGCTGGGCGCGGCGGGTTGCTGCGCCGCGGCCCGCGCCGCCGCCACGGCCGCCGCTACCGGCGCCGCGAGGAGCGCGATCGCCCACCACCGCATCATCACGGGTTCTGCCCCGGGAGCGTGAAAGTGCCGCTCCCCGTGAGCACCTGCTTCACGTGCAGGTTCGTCAGGTCGGGATCGGAGGTGAACCCGATCCCGCGCAGCGTGCGCGTCGGCTCCGTGAGCACGAACGGGCTGTCGCTGCTCACCTGGTTGATCCCCTGCAGGTAGCGCAGTTGCTCCGTCTCCAGCCGCTTGCCGTCGGTCGTGACCACGACCACGTGCTTGCGCGCTTCCATCTGCCCGCGCACGGTGTTGTACGTCCCCTCGCGCGAGGTGAGCACCGCGGTCTGCTGGCCGGTGGTGCCGTAGAAGGTGGTCTTCTCGTTCCGCACCTCGATCCGCGTGCTCCCGTCGAAGAAGTACGCGGTGTCCCCCTCCAGTTGCGCGCGGAGCACCCCCTGGTGCGTGACGAGCGTGCTGATGCCGAACATCACCTGGTCCGCGGAGTCGGCGAGCGGGTTCGCGGCGGTGACGCGCGGCTCGGTGCCGTTCCCGCACGCGGCCGCGGCGAGGGCGATGGCGAGCGCGGCGGTGGCCGCGACGAGCGGGCGCCGCATCAGACCACCCCGGCGCGCATGAGGTCGTGGAGGTGCACCATCCCGATCATCCGGGCATCGCCGTCGAGCACGGGCATCGCCATGATCCCGAACTGCTCCATGCGGTAGACGGCCGCGCTCCCCAGCTCGTCGGCGCGCGCCACCTTGGGCGCCTGGTTCATCACGCGCGAGACCGGGATGTGGAGAAAGTTCTCCTCGCGCTCCATGAGGCGCGTGAGATCCCCCGCGGTCACGACGCCGACCACGTGGCGCTCGTCGTCCACGATGGCGACCGTGCCGCGCCGCTCGGCGAGGAGGACGACGGCTTCGCGCATCGTGGCCGTGGGGGGGAGCATGGGGAGCTTGTCGGTGACCATCACGTCCTGCACGCGGGTGAGGAGCTTCTTGCCGAGCGAGCCGCCGGGGTGCAGGCGCGCAAAGTCCTCCCGCTTGAACCCCTTTCGCTCGAGCAAGGTGATTGCGAGGGCGTCGCCCATGACGAGCGCCGCCGTGGTGCTCGTGGTCGGGGCAAGATCGTACGGGCAGGCCTCTTCGCGCACCCAGGTGTCGAGCACCACATCGGCGTGCCGGGCCAGCGTCGACTCCCGCTCGCCCGTGATCGCCACGATGTGTACCCCCAAGCGCCGCAACTGCTCCACCAGCGGGAGGAGCTCCGGCGTCTCGCCGCTCTTCGAGAGCAGGATCACCACGTCGGCGGGCCCGACGATCCCGAGGTCGCCGTGCAGCCCCTCGACGGGGTGCAGGAAGGTCGCCGGCGTCCCCGTGGAGGTGAGCGTCGCGGCGAGCTTGCGCCCGATGAGCCCCGACTTCCCCACCCCGGCCACGATCACGCGCCCCTTGGAGGTCGCGATCAGCTCCACGGCCCGCGCGAATGCGTCGTCCAGCCGGCACTCGACCTCGGCCAGCGCTTCGCGCTCCAGGCGGATGACGCGCCGCCCGCGCTCGATCACATCGGCCGCGCTCACCGGAGCACCTCGAGCGACGCGCCGGTGCGCGCCGCGACGTAGTCGTCGATCACGCGGTCCCAGTCGCCGCGTGCCTTGAGCAGCAACTCGGTGAGCTCGCGCACCGCGCCGCGCCCCCCCGTGCGCTCGAGCTGCACGCGCGAGATCGCGCGGATCTCCGGGACCGCGTTCCCCACGGCCACCGGGAGCCCGACCAGGCGCATGATCGGCAGGTCGGGGATGTCGTCGCCGACGAACGCGGCGTCCTCGGGGGCGATGCCGTGCCGCTCGAGCATGCGCCGGAACGGGGGGAGCTTGCGCGCGTGCGGGTCCTGCGCGACGTCGTCCACCTCCAGCTCGGCCGCGCGCAGGCGCACGCTCTCCGAGACGCGCCCGGTGACGATCACGACCTTGATCCCCGCCTTGCGCAGCAGGTACACGCCGAGCCCGTCCTGGATCTCGAAGCGCTTGAACTCCATCGGGGTCCCGCCGACGTCGCCCAGATAGATCCCGCCGTCGGTGAGCACGCCGTCGACGTCGAGTCCCACGAGGCGGATGCGCTGCGCGAGCGCGCGGTCGATCACTGGCGGCACGTGTTCCACACCTCCACCGCACGCTCCACGAGCGCGTCGAGCGCGTGGAGCGGAATCATGTTGGGGCCATCGCTCGGTGCGTGGTCCGGGTCCGGGTGCGTCTCCATGAAGAGCCCGTCGGCGCCGGCCGCGACAGCGGCCAGGGTGAGCCGCGGGATGAACTCGCGCGCCCCGCCGCTCGATCCCCCGAC
>JADGGM010000295.1 GCA_019689955.1 Gemmatimonadaceae bacterium | reverse complement strand
CGCCCCCCCCACTGCAGCCGGAACAGCCCGTCGAGATCGAGCAGCGCGAGCACCTCGTCGAGCGGGATGTCGCGCAGCACGCGGGTGCCGTAGAAGGGCGGGGTGGGGATCGGATTGTCCGCCGCCACGTCGCTCCGCGCGCCGCTCGGGCTCCCCGCCTCGCTGTCCTTCCCGACCTGCGCGTGCAGGAACACGTCGCGCCGCGCGGCCTCGAGGTTCTTCGCCACCAACGCGGCACGACGCTCCTCATCCATGAGCGCCTCCACCACGTCGAGCCCCTCGAAGGCGTCCTTGCAGTAGAACACCCCCGGTGCGTACGCGCGCTCCCCATCCACGAACAACGCCCGCCGCCCGAAGCGCCGGTTGATCGCTGCCCCGCCGATCAGCACCGGGAAGTGGAGCCCGCGCTTGTCCAGCTCCTGCACGCAGATCGGCATCTGCTTGGATGTCGACACGAGCAACGCCGACAACCCGATCGCGTCCGCTCCCACCTCCACGGCTTTGTCGATGATCGTGTTCACCGGCACCTGTTTCCCCAGGTCGAACACGGTGTAGCCGTTGTTCGAGAGGATGGTGTTGACGAGCGACTTCCCGATGTCGTGGACGTCGCCGTACACCGTGGCGAGCACCACCTTCCCCTTGGTGTACCCCTCCTTCCGCTCCAGGAACTGCTCCAGATGCCGCACCGCGCGCTTCATCACCTCCGCGCTCTGCAGCACGAAGGGAAGGATCAGCTCCCCGGCGCCGAACTTGTCCCCCACGTCCTTCATCGCCGGGAGGAGCACGTCGTTGAGCAGTTGCACCGGCCGCTCGCGCACGCCGGCGGCGTCGAGCAGCTCCTCGATCCCCTCCTTCTTCCGGTGCACGATCTGCCAGTGGATCTTCTGCTCCGGCGTCATCCCCGCGGTCGGGTCCTCGACCGCCTTCGCGACGCCGCCCGCGCGCTGCGCCGCCCCCGCGTGCTCGAAGTACTCGATGTACCGCTGCAGCGCGTCGGGGCGGCGATTGAACACGAGGTCGTCGGCCAACGCGCGCTCCTCGGCCGAGATCTCGGCGTAGGGGCGGATGTGCGCGGGGTTCACGATCGCCATGTCGAGCCCCGCCTGCACGCAGTGGTGCAGGAACACGGAGTTGAGCACCGCGCGCGCCTCGGGCGCGAGCCCGAAGCTCACGTTGCTCACGCCGAGGGAGGTGAACACCCCCGGCAGCTCGCGCTTGATGAGACGGATCCCCTCCAGCGTCTCGATCGCGCTGTCGACCCACTCCGCTTCCCCCGTCGCGAGGGTGAAGGTGAGGTCGTCGAAGATGAGGTCCTCGGGCGCGAGCCCGAACTCGCCGACGGCGATGTCGTGGATCCGCCGCGCGACCTCGAGCTTCCGGTCGCGCGTCTTCGCCATCCCGGCTTCGTCGATCGTGAGCGCGACCACGGCCGCGCCGTGCTTCTTCACGAGCGGGAGCACGGCGTCGATCCGCGCGCGCCCGTTCTCCATGTTGATGGAGTTCACGATCGCCCGCCCGGGGATGTGCTCCAGCGCACGCGCGATCACCTCGGGCTCCGTGGAGTCGATCATGAGCGGCGCTTCCACGCTCATCGAGAGGAGCTTGACGGTCTTCGCCATCTGCTCCGCTTCGTCCGCGCGCTCGGTGAGCGCCACGCACACGTCGAGCACGTGCGCCCCCGACTCCACCTGCTGCCGCGCGACCTGCAGGATCCCCTCGTAGTCGTCGGCGAGGAGGAGCTGCTTCACCTTGCGCGACCCCTGCGCGTTCACGCGCTCCCCGATGAGGAGCGGCGGCGGGTCCTGGTGGAGGGTGATCGCCCGCATGGCCGAGGAGACGCGCGGCTCGTGGTGCCCACGCGCCGGCGCCGGCGCGGCGCGCGGCGCGAGACCGCGGACGGCCTTCACCACCGCCTCGAGGTGCGCGGGCGTGGTGCCGCAGCACCCGCCCACCACCCGCACGCCGAAGTCGCGCACGAACTCCGCGAGCGCGCGCGCCATGGGCTCGGGCTCCAGCGGATACACCGCCTCCCCGACCCCCGTGTTGAGCGGGAGCCCCGCGTTCGGGATGCACGAGATCGGACGCCGCGCGTGCTCGCCGAGGTAGCGGATCGGCTCGCGCATGTGCTCCGGGCCCGTCGAGCAGTTGAGCCCGATCACGTCCACACCGAGCGCCTCCAGCGTGGTGAGCGCGCTCGCGATGTCGGTGCCGAGGAGCATCCGCCCGCTCGTGTCGAGCGTCACCTGCGCCTGGATCGGCACCCGCCGCCCGAGCTCGGCGAAGAGCTGCTCGAGCCCCGCGATCGCCGCCTTCACCTCCAGGATGTCCTGCGAGGTCTCGATGAGCAGCACGTCCACCCCGCCCTCGACGAGCGCCTTCCCCTGCTGATAGTAGTTGTCGCTCAGCTCGTCGAAGGTGATCGCCGAGAGCGTCGGATCATCGCTCGACGGGAGCATCCCCGTCGGCCCCATCGAGCCGGCGACGAAACGCGGCCGGTCAGGGGTGGCGTACCGGTCGCACGCCGCGCGCGCGATGCGCGCCGCCTGCACGTTCAGCTCGTGCACCCGATCGCCCAGCCCCCATTCGTGGAGCCGGCGCGGGGTGCTCTGGAAGGTGCACGTCTCCACCACGTCGCACCCCACCGCGAGGAACGACTCGTGGATCCCCTGGATCACGTCGGGGCGCGTGAGCACCAGATAGTCGTTGCATCCCTCGTACGCCTTCCCGCCGAAGTCGTCCGCGGTGAGATGGTGCCGTTGGATGTTCGTCCCCATCGCCCCGTCATAGATCAACACGCGGCGTGAGAGCTCTTGCAGGTATGTCGAGGGAGTCTGGCTCATGGATTCGTTCGATGCGAAAAAGCCCGGTGCGCACAGGCACCGGGCCGGCGCTTTAGCGAGATGTTTAACGTGGCCGCAAGTAGCCGTAAATCGCCACGAACCTCGAGATGTCACCCTTGATAGTATCGATGCCCCCGCGCCGCGGCAAGCCATGCGAGCGGAACATGCGCCGCGCGGGCGTCGTCAGTACGCGCGGTGCTCCGGCGGCGTGGGGGGACGGCGCCCGGTCGCGCGCGCCCGCTCGTCGACCCGCTGGATGAGCGCGAACAGCCGGTGGCGCTCCAACGGCAGCGTGAGGTCGGCGAGCACCAGTCGCTGCAGCGAGGGAGGGAGCGGTCCCGCGGGTGCGGCGTCGGCGCGATACAACAACAGCGCCCCGCCGCTCGCCAGTGGTGCGCGCACCACCTCCGGGTCGCTCAGCGCCAGCTCCCGCTCCACCACCACGGCGAGCGGCGGGTGCGCGGCCGCCATCTCGATCGCATCCGCGATCGTGCGGCCGATCCGCGCGGCATGGCCGCTCGTGGCGAGCGACTGCGCCAACCCCTCGAGCAGCGCGTCGTCCTGTCCGATCAAGAGAATCGTCGCCATGCTCGTGTTCGCCTCCTCAACGGCCTCCAGTGAGGAGCCGCACACGCGCAACGTCCACGCCATCGACCTCCACCACCTTCGTGCGCGCGCTCGCGCCTCCAACGATGACGACCGCGCGCTTCGGCACGCCCAGCCGGTCGGCCAGCAGCTCGACGAGCGCCTCGTTCGCCGCCCCGTCCACGGGGGGCGCGGTGAGCCGCACCTTCAACGTACCGGCATGCACCCCCTCGATCGCCGTGCGCGCCGCGCGCGGCTGCACCCGCACGCTGAACCGTACGGCGCTCCCTCGCGGGACGACCGTGAGATCGCTCACACCGCCCCGACCCCGTGCATGAAGGTTTCGAGCAACACTAGAACGAAGTATGCCACGATCGGCGTCACGTCAATCATACCGAAGGGCGGGATGATCGAGCGAAGCGGCCGCAGCAGCCACTCCGTGAGCGACACCGACCACCGAATCCACGGCTTGTACGTGTTCAACTGGAGCCACGAGGCGATGATGCGCACGATGAGCGCCAGCTTGAGCACCCCGAACGTCCACGCCACCAACAGGTCGTAGAGCCCGCGCGGTCCCCGCTGCGCCGATACCATCGCGCCCACGAGCAGGTCGCGCACGAACTGCAGCGCGAGGATGAGCAGGATCCCCCCGACCACCACCGCGACCAGCGCCCACCACGGTGCGCTCGTCGGGAGCCCTCCGGCGCGCACGACGCGCCGTTCCACGGGGAGGATCATCGGGTCCACGGTGCGCCGAAAGAACCGCGCGACGGGTCCGAACGGGTTGATGCGGCGCGTGCGGACGAGCCAGTCCACCGCGAAGATCACGAACAGCGCGGCCGCGAGCGCGAACAGCGCAACGCGTAGGACGCCGATCACGGCATCGAAGATCACGAGGAAGGAGAGCACGGCCGAAAACTGCCCCGCGACGCCCGGGCGAGCAAGAGCGCTTGGGCGTCGCGATGGCCGGCTACACCGCGCGGTCGCCACGACGCAACAGCCGTAACGCGCGCGGCACGGCGCGCACCCGCTCCGCCAGCCGCGCGCCGTGCCGGAGACGCACGAACGCGTCCGTGTTCCGCGCCCGCTCCGCGCTGTAGCCGAACCACCACGGCTGCCGAACCCCGGCGAGCCGGTCCACGACGATCGCCTTCGTGCACACGCACTCGGCGAGCCCCTCTGCGCCGTGCGACCGCCCGAACCCGCTCCCCTTCACCCCGCCATGCGGCGCCTCGGCGATCCCCACCACGGACACGGTGTCGTTGATCATCACAGACCCCGCCTCGAGCGCGCGCGCCACGCGCTCCGCCTGCGCCAGGTCGCGCCCCCACACGCTCGCGCTCAGCCCGAGCCCCGACGCGTTCGCCAACCGGATCGCCTCCTCCGCATCGCGCACCCGAATCACCGGGACCACCGGCCCGAACGTCTCCTCGGTGAGCACGCGCGAGCCCGGCGCGACGTCGACCAGCACCGTGGGCGGAAAGAAGCACGATCCGTTGCCTGCCGCCGCCCCCGGCC
>JADGGM010000294.1 GCA_019689955.1 Gemmatimonadaceae bacterium | reverse complement strand
GTCACGGACGGTGCGGGGTGCGTGGGAAGTGCCGCGGGGTCCTGGACACGTAGGGGCTGTCCTTCACGAGCCACCGGAGCGGCCACTCGGCGGCGCGCGTGATCCCGATGCGCGGCGTGGTGATCACGTCGGCGTC
The DNA here is from genome assembly GCA_019689955.1 of Gemmatimonadaceae bacterium. Classification (GTDB taxonomy): domain Bacteria; phylum Gemmatimonadota; class Gemmatimonadetes; order Gemmatimonadales; family Gemmatimonadaceae; genus JADGGM01. The sequence continues at coordinate 4,808 of JADGGM010000294.1, read as the reverse complement.
GGGGATGTCGATGCCGCGGTGGATGGTGAGCGGGGAATCGTAGAGCCGCCATCCGCTCATGGCGCCGGTGATGCCGAGCGCGGCGCACAGCTTCCCGGGCCCGTTGGTGAGGTCGCGTTCGCGCGCGGGGTGGCCGCGGCGCTCGCGCATGAGGTCGAGCCCTTCGATCGGCTCGATGGCGCGGACGAGCACTGCGGCGGGCCACCCGGTGTCCCGGGTGACGGCGTTGAAGCACCAGTGGACGCCGTAGATGAAGTACACGTACGCGATCCCTGGCGGGCCGTAGAGCCAGCGGTTGCGCTCCGTTGGGCCGACGGCGGCGTGGCACGCGGGGTCGTGCTCGCCGAGGTAGGCTTCGGTCTCGACGATGCGCCCCGCGGCCCAGCCGTCGGGGGTGCGGCAGCATAGCACGGCGCCCAGGAGCTCGCGCGCGACGCGCTCGGTGTCGCGCGCGTAGAAGCGCCTGGGGAGCGGCGAGCCAAGACGGCCGGAGGAGCCGAGATGCGAACGCCGCGCGTCTCGCGCGGCGTTCGCCGTCATCCTTCGCCCCCCGCGGAGGCAGCGGTTTTGGCCGCCGACTTCTTGCGGGCGCGTGAGCGCCGCGGCTTGGGCGTTTCTTCCGCGCCCTCGCCGCTCCCCGCGGTTTGCTCGGCCGGCGGGGAGGCGGCGGTCGACGATTTCGCCGCGGCGCGCTTCTGCGTGGCGCCTCGCCCGCCGCGCCGGCCGCCGCGCGTGCGCCGCGACTTGCTCTCCGACTTCTCCGCCTCGGCGGCGCCCTTCGCGGAGGCGTTGTCCTCTTCGGCGGAGGGCGCAGCCGGCACCGGAGCGGGCGTGGGCTCCACCACGCCGATGGAGAGCAGCTCCGGCGGGACCTCACCAGGACGGCTCGTGCGGACACCGCGCGCGCGGATCCCGCGGCGGAGCGCCGCAGCGCCGGCCGCGGCGCGCGCGGCCTGGCTCGGCTCCGGCGCCGCGGGCGCGGGAGGGGCCGCGGCCGCGAGCTGCTCGGCGATCGGCGCCACGCGCGCCGCGGGGGCGACTTCGTAGTCGTCGCCGCGCTTGCGCAGGTCGATCAGGTCCGCGTCATGCGCGTCGCGGAGGATGCGGTGGAAGAAGCGCTCGCTGAGCGTCTCGCTGTCACGCCCCAGGAGCTCGCGCGCCTTGCGGCGTACCTCGCTCGCGGGGACCGCTTCGTCCTCGCTCGACGTGAGCGCGAGCACGGCGCGCTGCACCAACTCGAGCGCCTCGTCGCGGCGCAGCCGCTCGCCCCCCATCTCCTCACGCCGCGCCGCCGCCGGCGCCTCGGCCGGTGCCGGCGGCACCACCGCCGGCGCCTCGCGCTCCGCCGCAGCTTCACCGCGCGGCGCGCGCTCGCGTCCACCGCGGCGGCCGCGACGTCCGCGGCGGCCGTTCCCCTCGGCCGTCGGCTCGCGCTCCGCCTCCGTGGCGGCGGGAGGCGCAAGACGCGCGGCTGGTTCCGCCGCAGCGAGCGGCTCGCCGGGCTCGGCGACGTCGATCTCCATCTGGCCGTTCTCGAGGCGCGTGATGCGGATCAAGCCGCGCTGCGCCGCTTCCTGGCAGAAGCGCGAGAACTTCGCCATGCCCAGGTTCTTCTCGTCGAACGACGAGTCGATCTCCTGCATCACCTGCTTCAGGCGATCGGAGCGCATCACATCGCCGTTGCGCTTCATGCGCGCCGCCGCCTCGACCACCAGCTCCCACGGATCGCGGGAGACGCGCTCCTCCTCGCCGGCCTTCACGAGCCCCGCGAGCGCGTTGTAGCTGTAGTACTCGTCACAGTTCATGACGAGGAGATCGCTCGACGACTCGCGGATCCCGACCCCGATCACGTACTTCCCGTACTCCTTGAGCTTCACGACGAGGCTCGAGAAGTCGGAGTCGCCGGAGAGGAGGATGAAGGTGCCGATCTCGGGGCGGGTGAACACCAGCTCGAGCGCGTCGATGGCGAGCCGGATGTCGGTGGCGTTCTTCTTGGAGGAGCCGTAGGCGGGGGCGAAGATCAGGTCGATCGACGCTTCGGTGAGCGGGACGATGTACTGCGGGTAGCGGCGCCAGTCGGCGTAGGCACGTTGGACCGCGACCTTCCCCTTGATGATGTCCGACGAGAGCAAGTTGCGGAGCTCGTGCCCCAGGTCGGACCGGATCCCCATCGTGACGTTGTCGAAGTCGATGAGGAGCGCCGCGTTGGGCGCGTGTGCGAACGCGGGTCCGCCGTAGGACGAGACGGGGGAGACGGCCTGGGGACCGCGGTGCAGCGGAGCGACCGGCGGCCGCGCGGGCGTCGTCGGTCTCTGGGAGCGTGGGTTCATGAACTTCCTATCGTCGCTGTGTACTCGAGCGCCACCATGCGTTCGAGCTCTCGCCGCTTCACCTTCCCGCTTCCGGTCATGGGGAAGGCATCGAAGAATCGGACGAGATCGGGGAGCTTGTAGTCGGCCATCGTGTCGCGCGCGAACTCCTTCAGCTCGCCGCCGGTGATGACCGCGCCTTCGACAGGGACGATGCACGCGCAGACCAGCTCTCCCATGATGTCGTGGGGGACACCGATCACGCAGACATCGTCCACGGCAGGGTGCGCGCGGAGGAGGTCCTCGACTTCGCGCGGGTAGATCTGATATCCCCCGCGCACGATCGTCTCCTTCGTGCGCCCGACGATCCGCAGATAGCCGTCCTCGTCGATGATCCCGAGATCACCGGTGAGGAAGAATCCTTCCGGGGAGAACGACCGGGCGGTCTCCGCCGGCATGCGGGCGTACCCCTGCATGACGTTCGGGCCGCGGACGGCGATCTCGCCGACCGCTTCGGGCCCGTGCAGGGCGCCGGTGACGAAGTCCACCGCTTTGATCTCCACCCCCGGGATCGGCCGCCCCACAGTCGTGAGGCGCTTCTCCTCGGGATCGGTGAAGCGGGTGATCGTCACCGTCGGCCCCGTCTCGGTGAGGCCATAGGCGACCTGCACATCGCACCAACGCCGGATGCGGCGCACGAGGTCCTCCGGGACCGGGCCACCGGCCACGAGCCCGGTGCGCAGGTGCGGGAACCCCGCGGGATCGAACCCCGGGGCTCGCATGATCAACTGGTACATCGTGGGGACCCCGTGCATGACGGTGATCTCCTCCTCCCGCAGCAGCTTCACCGCACGCTCGGCATCGAACGTGTCTTGCAGCACCAGCGTCGCCCCGGCGGCCATGGTGCCGACGACGATGCTGAAGCCGAAGATCGTGAAGAGCGGGACCGAGACCAGGACGCGATCCGTGGGGTCCATCTCGAGCGCTTCGCTGGTGCGCACCGCGGTCTCGACGATCGTGCGGTGCGACAGGCGGACGCCCTTCGGCTTCCCCATGGTCCCGGAGGTGTACAGCATCGCGAGGTCGGAATCGTCCGCCAGCTCGCGCGGCGCCGGGACCTCGCGCCCCTCACCACTCGACGTCAGATCCTCGAACTGGAAGATCCGATCGTCGTACCACAACTCCTCCTCGCCCACCGTGACGAGGTACAACAGGTCCGGAAGCTCGGGGATGATGTCCTCGAAGATCTGGAGGTAATCGATCCCCCCGTGCCGCTCGGCGGCGACGACGACCGAGACTTCCGCGTGCCGGAGCTGATACTTGAGCTCGTGGTAGCTCAAGCGCGCGTTGAGCGGGACCACCGTGGCGCCGAGCTTCGCCGCCGCCAGGAGGGTGATGATCCACTCCGGCCAGTTGGGCATGACGATCGCGATGCGGTCGTCCGCTTCGATCCCCAACTCGGCCAGCGCCGCGGCGAGGGCCGATGCCCGGGTGTTCACCTGCCCGTAGGTCAGCGTGCGGCCACCCGCCACGATGAGCGTGCGCTCGGGGTGCTCCTCGACACGCGCCTCGAACGTCCGGGCGAGGGTCCACGAGTTCGGCATCAGACTCCGATGAAGGTACGCATTACAGACAGGTAATGTAAGCGTGGAAAAGGAGTTGGGGAATGATGCACCGCGATCATTCCCCCATCGCCTTGATGATCACCCGCTTGGGGCGCTGGCCATCCCATTCGCCGTAGAAGACCCGTTGCCAGGGGCCGAAGTCGAGGCGCCCGGCGGTGACGGGGATGATGACCTCGTGCCCGATGGTGAGGGACCGGAGGTGGGCCGCGGCGTTGTCCTCCCCGGTGTCGTTGTGGCGGTAGCGGTCCGGGTCCCAGGGGGCGATCCGGTGCTCGAGCCACTCGAGGATGTCCTGCCAGAGCCCGGGCTCGTGGTCGTTCACGAACACGGAGGCGGAGATGTGCATGGCGGAGACGAGGACCATCCCCTCCCGGATCCCCGCGGCAGCTCGGCAGGCCTCGACCTCCTCGGTGATGTCGATGATCTCCTGGCGCTTCCTGGTCGTGAAGGTGAGGTACGAGGTATGGGTCTTCATACGGCTCAAGGTAGCACCTTAAATTCCGGTGTTGCAAATCGAAACTCCCCCGGCACCTTACCCCGTAGGGAGCGAGCGTGAAGCGCTTGAACTTTCGCACGCGCGTGCTGCTGTACCTGGTGCTGTTCGCCGTGGTGCCGTCCACCGTGCTCATGCTGGGCGGGGCCGCGGTGGTCAGCTCGACCCTTCCGGTGCTGAGCGGGAGCCGGGCCTGGGACAACGTGGCCGCGACGGGGCGGCGGGCGATCGACGCGGTGCGTCGGGCGCCGCTCACCCCGGCGCAGCGCGCGGCCGTGGATGCGCACGAGCAGGAGCTGGCCACGTCGCTGGTCCAGGCCAAGCGGTACAGCTACATCACGTCGCGTGCCGTGGTGCTGGTGGTGGTGTTCGCGCTCGTGG
>JADGGM010000293.1 GCA_019689955.1 Gemmatimonadaceae bacterium | reverse complement strand
CGCCGGCATCGAGCGCGAGCGACACGGTGAGACCACCGCTCATCTGGATGTCGCCCCCCGTGATCACGGGGTTCATCACCCACGTCCCCGAGCCACCGGCGAGCTGGCCGAAGCTCTGCGACACGTCGAAGTCGACGAGCAGAACCTTCTGGTCCCCGCTCACCGTGAGCGCGTTCCCCGGCATCGTGACTTTGATCCCGGTCTGCGCGTAGCTCGGCATCTGGAGCGTCCCCGTCACGTGCGCGCCGTCAGGGAGCCCGGCGTACGTCGGGGACGACGCATAGATGCTCGTCGAGCCGTCGGGGTTCTCGACCTCGATGTACCCGCCGGTCACGACGAAGCGCAGCTCGTTGTACTTCCCCGCCGGCACCACGGCATCCTTCACCAGCTCGGCCGTCGAGTTGGCGAGCGTGAGGAGGTCGGTCGTCACCGCCGTGTCCAGCAGTACCACGCGACCCGACGAGCCTTGCAGGTAGATCTGCGAGATCGTCACGACGGCGTGCGTGAAGTCGCCCGGCGCATCGGTGAGCAGCAGCGAGACGGATCCCGTGCTCGCGTTCGTGCTGTCGCTGCATGCCGAGAGCGGTGCGAGGGCTCCGAGGGTGGCCGCGAGCAATGCGGCGGCCGTGCGCGTGCGCGTGCACGCGCGTACGAACGTACGCGACATGGCGTCCATACTCCTGTGAGGGTGAAACGTGCGGCGGGTCCTCCGGCGCTCGAGCGCCTGGTGCGGACCGCAGTCGCCGCGCTACGGCTTCCCCGGTTTGGGAGGCTTGGGGGGCTTGCCGTGAGGGTTCCCGGGCGGGTTACCGGAGTTGCCGGGATTGCCCGAGTTGCCGGGATTTCCTGAGTTGCCCGGATCACCGGGCTTGCCGTGCTGGCCGGAGTTGCCCGGGTGAACGGGGCGCGTTCCACGCCCCCCGTTCCCCGGGACGCCGGCGGGTGGTCCGCCAGCCGGATTGCCGTGCGCAGCAGGGGGAGCCAAGTCGCGCCCCACGCCCACGCCGCGGTCACCCGAGTTGCCTTGTCCGTCCGCGGTCGAGGAGAGCGCCTCGAGATCCGCGTCGCTCGCGCGCGCCGTGAGGCGCGCCTGGACTCTGGCGAGCGCCGCGTCCGACGGCAGGCCGCGCGCCGCGAGACTTCCCATCACGTACAGCGGCACTACCAGCGACCGGCCCGACGGCGCGCCGCGCGCGAGCGATCCGACGTCGTGATCGTTGACCCCTTGCCGCATCGCTTCCGCGGCGGCCTCGATCTCGTCGGCGCCGGACGACGCGCCGCGGGCCGCGGCGAGCACCGCCCTCGCGCGCGCCAACTGCTCGACCTGCTCGCCGACCGCGCGCGCGATCTCCGCCGGCGGGACTCCCTTGGCGCTGAACTTCAGCGCGCGCTGCACGAGCGCCGTCGTCGGTAGTCCGCGCTGACGTGCATCCTCGATCCGCGCGAGCACCTGGTCAGCGACCGCCGCCGGCAGCACCTCACGCAGCCGCACCGTCGGATCCTGCGCCGGCACCTGGGCCGACGCCGATCTCGCGAGCGGCGCTGCGATGAGGCACAACACCATCAGCCAATGCGTGCGACGCGTCATGTCTACCACCTCTGTACGCGTGTGTTCCTCGACATCTCTGCGGCCCGACCGCAGTCGAGCCCCTTCATGAGATTGGACTGCACGGTTGCCGCGAAGCGTCACACCACACACTCGACGGACCGCACGCATTCATTTCGGTACGATGAGCAATCCAACCGTTCCCGATTCATCGGCGATGGGCACGAGCCCCGGTGGCACCACCCACGTCGTGCCGTCGAGGCGTACGTCGATCTGATGCGTTCCAGGCGCGATCGAAAGTGTTACGGTCCACCACCCGTTCCCCGCACTCGTGAGCGCGACAGGCGCCCAATCGGTGAAATCGCCGGCGATCTCGACGCGCGTCGCGTGCGGCGCGCGCACCCGTATGGTGCGCGTGGCGCCGCTCGTCGTCGCGAGCGCGAATTCGGTGATCGAGATCACATCGCGCGACGGCTGCGGCGCTGAGCCGTGTGCGCGCCCCGTGGTGCGCGCGTCGTCGCGGGCGCCGAACGCGCGCGCCGACACGTGGACTCCCGCGAGGATGTAGCGCCCTCCCGGATACCCCTGCGTGAAATCTACCGGATAGTTCCCCGCGCTGAGCGCGAGCGCGAGGTGCGTGGCGACCCACGTGCGCGCCGAGAGGCTCCCCCACGCGTGCGTGCGCCCGCCGGTGATGGGGAGCCCGTGCCCGGCACGCGCGCCCAGGGTCCCGGAGAGCTCCACGCGCGACCGGCTCCACCGCACGGCGAGCTCGGTATCGGTGTAACGAATCGTGTCATCCACGACCGTCGGCGTCACGGTGAGGAGCCCGCTCGCCTCGCCCACGCGGTGCCAGAGTCCGACGTCGCCGACGATCACGCCGCGCCACGTCGCGCCATCCCACGTGCGTCCACCGCCACCGCCGATCCAGGCACCCCAGGCGCCGCGCCACGCGTGCGCGCGTGCGCGCGCGAGGAGCTCCTCCGTCCGCGTGCCGTCCTGGTGCGTGCTCCCCCCAGCGCTCCCGGCGAGCTCGCCGCGGACGATCCCGAGTGCCGAGGTGAAGGCCGATCCGGCGAGCTGCCCCTGCGCGGACCACCCATCGGAGCCGCCGTACGCGTAGGTGCCCGTCGCGTCGACCGTGGCGCGCGGCCAGGCGATGCGCACTGTGGGGCTCAGGGTGGTGGCGGTGAAGCGCAGGGAATCGGCGTAGCGCACGGCCACGCCGCCGGCGTCGACGCTCGCGGTCGCGGTGGGTCCGCGCTGAGCGAAGCCCACGACAAAGCCGCCGGTTGCGGGGACCGCAGCCAGCCCAAGCAACGCTCGCAGGGCACCGCGAACGGCGCGCGACGTCACGCGGCGAGACCCGAGGGGCTCACCCCGCGCCCGACCCTCCTACCGTGACCAGCGAGGTCGTTGCGCCGAAGTCGTCCTTCACGGTGATCGATGCCGTCGGATCGGCGGTCCACCGCGTTCCATCGACGATGAAGGCATACTGATAGCGGCCGGCCGAGAGCGGCACGGTCGCGGTCCACACGCCGGTCGTCCCCGCGGGGGTGAGCCGCGTGGTCGTCCGGTCCCAGTTGTTGAAGTCGCCCACCAGCGCCACACGCTTCGCGTCCGGCGCCACGAAGACGAACCGCACGACGTACACGGTGTCGCGCGCCGGCTGCACGGCGGCGACGGCGGGCGCGCGGTGTTGGACCGGCAGGTCCGGCGGCGTCGCCGGCGGCGCTTCGATGCGCGTGAGGACACTCCCGAGCACCACGAGGGCGGCTATCCCCGCCGCCACCGCGAGCCCGTCGAGGGGAGTGACGCGAACCATGTACGCCTGCCGCCACCATCCCCGCCGCGTCGGCGGCAACGGCATGGCCGTACGCACGGCGGTCATGAGACGCGACTCGAACGTCGCATCGAGGCGCTCCGGGGCGCGGAGCGGCTCGGTGATGCGGGCGAGGAAGCGCTCCTCCGACGCCGCGCCTCCCTTGCCCTCCCCCCCCGAGCGACCGCTGCTCCCGCGGCCCGCTTCGCGATCGTGATCAGTCATGGTGCACTCCGTCCAACAATTCGCGCAGGCGGTCGCACGCGCGCTTGACGCGCATCTTCAGGGCCGAAACGCCTACGCCGGTGGCCGCCGACATCTCCTCGTAGCTCAGCCCCTCGACGTGCTTGAGGAGGAACGCTTCCCGATGCTCCACCTCGAGCTGATCGAGGGCATGTTGAATCTCTTCGCGCATCGCGGCGCCGTCGGCCGGGTGGTCGGTCAGTACGCGCTCCAACGCCCCCTCGTCCACCGCGAACCTCCGGTCGCGCCGGCCGCGGCGGACCGCCGCGGTCCGGCATTCGTTCACGACGATCTGCCGCAGCCACGCCCCGAATTTATCGGGATCGTGGCATTGCGCGAGGGCTCGGTACGCACGAAGGAACGCCGACTGCAATGCGTCGTCGGCGTCGGCGTAGCTGCCGAGCATCCGGACGGCAAATCGCGTGTAGTCGTCGCGGTAGCGCCGGAACAGCAGCGCGTACGCCTCGACGTTCCCGGCCAGCACCTCCGCGATGATGACCGAGTCCGGGCGTGAATCCATACTCACTTGACTACACGATTCGCGCCCGGCGTCACATCGGGGGGCTCATTCCTCCTCGGGGGCATCCGCCCCCCATCGGGTACCCAGGGCGTGGTCGACGCCCAGGTGGTCGAGGATGCGCGCGACGATGAAGTCGACCAGGTCGTCGATGTCGCGCGGCTCGTGGTAGAACCCTGGCGCGGCGGGGAGGACGGTGGCCCCGGCCCGCGTCACGCGCAGCATGTTTTCGAGGTGTACGACGCTGAGCGGGGTCTCGCGCGGCACGAGGATGAGCCGCCGCCGCTCCTTGAGCGCCACGTCCGCGGCCCGCTCCACGAGGGACCGCGAGGTCCCCTGGCTCACGGCGGAGAGCGTCCCCATCGAGCAGGGGCAGATGACCATCCCGCTGCTCCGCGCCGAGCCGGAGGCGGGGGCCGCGCCGCGGTCGTTGTCGTCGAACGTCGTGACGAACCGCTCCCACGCGGCGGGGCCCACGCGGTGCCGGAGCGCCGCGAGGTCGCGCACCCCGGCCTCCGTCTGCAGGAGCCGCCATCCGTGCGACGACACGATGAGCCACACGCGCCGCTCCGCGCGCACCAGCTGCTCCAGGAGCCGGACGGCGTACGGCGCCCCGGACGCGCCGGTGATCGCGAGCACGAGCGGGTAGGCCGCCTCGCTCACGGTGCCGCTCACCGTAGGAGCCGCTCGGCGAGCACGAACCCGAAGAACGCGATGCTCAGGATACCGTTCATCGTGAAGAATGCCGCATCGAGCCGCGAGAGGTCATCCACCCGCACCAGCGAGTGCTCGTACCAGAGGAGCCCCGCGACCACCGCCACGCCGAGCCCGTACAGCCACCC
>JADGGM010000292.1 GCA_019689955.1 Gemmatimonadaceae bacterium | reverse complement strand
ATGCCGTACATCTCGAGGTCCTCGAACCCCCCCCACTTCTGCACGTGCTCGCGGAGCCGCCCCTCCCGCGTCATCCCGAGCTTCTGCATCACGCGCCCCGACGCCGGGTTGCGCGCGAAGTGCGTCGCGTACACCCGGTGGAGCCCCAGCCGCTCGAACGCGACCTCCAGCAGCGCGGCCGCCGCCTCGGTGCAGTAGCCGCGCCCCCTGTACGGCTTCCCGATCCAGTACCCCATCTCCGCACGCGCGTGGTCCGGCGCGATCGTGAGCCCCACCGCCCCCACCAACGTCCGCGCCTCGCGGATGACCACCGCGAACACGACCGAGGTTCCGCGCTCCATGTCCGTCTGCAGGTGCGCGATCCACGCTTCCGCCACGCCACCCTCGTACGGGTGCGGGATGGTGAGCGTCGTCGAGGCGACGTCGCGGTCGCCGGCGAGGCGCTGCACCGCCGGCGCATCCTCGATCGCGAAGGGGCGCAGGATCAGGCGCGGGGTATCGATCGATCGCGGGACGTTCATGGCGACGCTGCGGCGTGGAGGAGTGAGCGGAAACCTGCGGGCAAAGCGAGCAGCGTCAGATATTGTGCCAGCCCCACCAGTAGCTCCAGTCAGTGCACATCCTTACAATTCCCTAACACCGCCGACCTCATCACGGTGCTGCGTACCGATAAAGATAAGGCACACCACTACCAACGCTCAGGGATTCCGTGGGGCTCTCTCACCTGCTGCTCCCCATCGCTCTCCTCGGCGCGGGGCGCGTCGCGCTGGCTCAGGTCGTGTCGACCGGGCAGCCGTCGGGCACCGATGCCGCGACCACGCGCGCGAGCGCTGTTTACGACGGGCGCGCGCGCAAGACCACCGTCGCCATCCCGCGATTCGACACGACCGTCGTGATCGACGGGCAGCTCGACGAAGCCGTGTGGCGGGATGCCCCGCTCCTCACCGGGTTCTCGCAGTACCGCCCAGTCGACGGCCGCCCAGCCGATGACTCGACCCAGGTGCTCGTGTGGTACGGCCCGGACGCGATCTATTTCGGTGTCCGCGCCTACGAGGCGCACGGCCCGGTGGTGCGCGCGACGCTCGCCGACCGCGACAACATCGACTCGGACGACCGGATCCAGATCCTCCTCGACACGTACGACGACCATCGCCGAGCGCTCCTCTTCGCCGTGAACCCGCTCGGCGTGCAGGAGGACGGCGTGTGGAGCGACGGGTTCTCCGCCGCGGCCGGGGGCGCGAGCACGGGCGGGCGCCTCGATGCGACGATCGACCTCAACCCGGATTACGTGTACCAGTCGCGCGGCCGCGTGACCGACTGGGGATACGAGATCGAGGTGCGCATCCCGTTCAAGAGCCTCCGCTACCAGAGCGGCGCGCGCCAGGACTGGGGGCTGCAGGTCCTCCGCACCGTGCAGCACACGGGGCACGAGGACACGTGGGCCCCGGCGTTCCGCGCGAACGCGAGCTTCCTCATCCAGTCGGGGACGCTCGCGGGGCTCACGGACATGCACCGCGGGCTGGTGATGGACGTGACGCCGGAGCTCACCTCGAAGCTCGACGGGGCGCCGCGCGCGACGGGCTACGGCTACCGCGGCGCGACGGACCTCGGCGGGACGCTGCGGTGGGGGGTGACGCCCAACCTGAGCGCCGTCGCCACCGCGCACCCGGACTTCTCGCAGGTGGAGGCCGACGTCGGGCAGGTGACCGCGAACCAGCGCTTCGCGCTCTTCTTCCCGGAGAAGCGCCCCTTCTTCCTCGAGGGGCTGGAGCAGTACGACACGCCGAACCGTCTCATCTACACGCGGCGCGTGGTGCAGCCGGACGCCGGAGCGAAGCTCACCGGGAAGATCGGGTCCACGAGCATCGCGTACCTCGGCGCGGTCGACGCGCGCGACGAGGTCACCGGGCAGCTCCCGGTCTACAACATGCTCCGCCTCCGCCGCGACGTGGGCCCGAGCTCCACGGCGGGGCTGGTGTACACGGACCGGGTCGAGGGGAACGCGTACAACCGCGTGTTCGGCGGCGACACGCACCTCGTGTGGAACAAGGTCTGGTTCACGCAGGTGCAGGTCGTCGGCGCGTGGACGAGCGACGAGCGCGGGTCGCGCACGGGGGCGCTGTGGGATGTGGTGCTCGCCGACCGCACGGGGCGCCGCTACGGGAACCACTACGAGATCAACGCGATCAGCCCCGACTTCGAGACGCAGAGCGGGTTCGTGAACCGCACGGGGATCGTGACCGGGACGGCGTTCAACCGGTGGAGCTGGTACGGCGCCCCCGGCGCGCTCGTGGAGCAGGTGACGACGTTCCAGCGCCTCCAGGGGGTGTGGCGCTACGGCGATTTCGGCCGGCTGCGCGGGGCGATCGAGGGGGGGTACGACGGGAGCTGGCAGGCCAACCTGCGCGGCGGGTGGCAGCTCAGCGCGGACGTCACGAACAGCATCCAGCGCTTCGACTCGTCAGCCTACGTGGGGTACGGCGTGGACGTGGGGGCGGACACGGTGCCGTTCGTGATGCCGCACGGGCTGTACAACCTGTGGGGCGGAAGCGTGGGCGTGACGACGCCGAACCGCGTGGTGACGGCGACGGCCACGCTGGGGTACAGTGCGGCGCCGATCTTCGCCGAGGCGGCCGAGGGGCGGCAGCTCTCGCTCAACGCGGAGGTCCTCTGGCGCCCCACGCAGTCGTTGCGCATCGACGCGCTCTGGACGCATCAGACGATCGACCGCGCGCGCGACGGGAGCCGCTTCGCGACCGCGGACATCCCGCGGCTCAAGGTGGAGTACCAGCTCACGCGCGCGATCTTCTTCCGCTACGTGGGGCAGTACTTCGCGCAGGACCAGTCGGCGCTACGCGACCCGCGCACGGGGGCGCCGATCGTGCTCGACTCGGCCGCCGCGGCCGCGGCCGGGAACCCGGTGATGCACGAGCTGCGCTCGGACGTGCTCTTCTCCTATCGTCCGACGCCGGGGACGGTGTTCCTGCTGGGCTACGGCGCGACGCTCTCGGAGCCGGAGGCGTTCCGGTTTCGCGACATGAGCCGCGAGTCGGACGGGTTCTTCCTGAAGATGAGCTACCTGTTCCGCATGTGAGCGGCGCGCGCGGCGGGGCTCAGTACTTGAGCTTCCCCGCCTCGGCGAACTGGCGCATCATCGCTTCCTGCTCCGGCGTGAGGTGCTCGGGGACGGTGATCGCGGCCTCGATGATCATGTCGCCGCGCTTCCCGTCCTTCTCGATCCCCTGGCCGCGCACGCGGAACCGTTTCCCCGACGGGGTGCCGGGGGGGATGCGGATCGTCACCTTCTTGCCGTCGAGGGTGCGGACGCTCACGCGCGAGCCGAGGGTGGCCTGCGCGATGTTGAGCGGCACGGTGGCGATGACATCGAGCCCGTCGCGCCGGAAGAAGCGGTCCGGCTCGACCTCGAAGGTGATGACGAGGTCACCCGGCGGTCCGCCGTTGGCCCCCTTCCCGCCCTGACCGGAGAGCCGCACGCGCGTCCCGGTGTCGGTGCCCGGGGGGACGGTGATGTTCACGGTGCGGCGCACGCGCACGTCGCCCGACCCGTGGCAGGTGGGGCACCGCTCGCTCGGGATCTGTCCGCGGCCGAGGCACATCGGGCACGGGCGGTTGACGGCGAAGCCTCCCTGGCCGAAGGAGATCATCCCGCGGCCGTTGCACTCCGGGCAGGTCTTGAGCGTCGCGCCGGGCGCGGCGCCGGAGCCGCGGCAGGTGGAGCACTCCTCGTTCACCTCGAGCTCGATCGGCACCTTCCCGCCGAGCGCGGCGACGCGGAAGGGGATGCGCACGGAGGCTTCGACGCTCTGCCCGCGCTCCGCGCCGCGCGGGCGCGCCCCGCCTGCGCGCCCGCCGCCGAACATGGACGCGAAGAGATCGCCGAGCCCACCGAGCCCGCCGATGTCGAAGTCCTCGAAGCGCACGCCCCCCGGGCCCGCGCCTGCGGGGCCGCGCGCCCCTGGGCCACGCGCGCCCGCGCGCGCGCCGCCGAAGTCGGAGAACGCGCCCAGGCGGCGCATGTCGTCGTACTGCTTTCGCTTCTCGGGGTCGCCCAGGACGTTGTACGCCTCGGAGATCTCCTTGAACCGCTCCGCCGCCTTGGGGTCACCCTGGTTGGCGTCCGGGTGATACTTCTTGGCGAGCTTGCGGTACTGCTTCTTGATCTCGTCCTGCGTCGCCGACGCGGAGACCCCGAGGACGGCGTAGAAGTCCTTGCTCTGGGCCATGGTGGGTTGGCGCTACCTCTCGGCGTCGGTCCACTGCTTCACGACCACGCGCGCCGGGCGCAGGAGCTGCCCCTGGAACACGTACCCCGGCTGATACACGCGCGCGACGAGGTGATCGTCTTCGGGGGAGAGCGCGGGCTCGGTGGCCACGGCTTCGTGCAGCTCGGGGTTGAAGGGCATGTCGACCGGATCGATCACCTCGAGCCCGGCGCCGGCGAGGGTGCGCAGGAGCTTCGCCTGCACCGCGCCGACCCCTTCGATGATCGACGCGACGGTCGCGCTCTCGGGGTTCACGGCGGTCACGCGCCCGAGGTCGTCGAGCGAGTCGAGGAAGCGCTTCACGAGCTCCCCCTGCGCGCGCGCGGCGGTCTCCTGCCGCGCGCGCGCGATGCGCTTGCGGTAGTTGTCGAACTCGGCGGCGAGGCGGAGGTACTTGTCGCGCTGCTCGTCGAGAAGCCGCTGGACGTCCTCCGCGACCGCCTGCGCAGCACGCTGGGCGTCCGCGGCGGGGGCCTCCCCCGCGCCCTCGGCCACGCTCTCGGCGGGTGCTGCTGCCGTTCCGTCGGCCTGCGCCTCGGCGCTGGCCCCGTTCGCCTGCGCCTCGTCCGCCGGCTGGCGGTCGATGTTCAAGTCATCACGCACGGTGAAGTCCTTTCGATGCGAGTGATCCCAATCCCTGTAATCTCCCCTACCGGCGGGGGGTCGTGCAACCGCCATGCCCCCCCTGGC
>JADGGM010000291.1 GCA_019689955.1 Gemmatimonadaceae bacterium | reverse complement strand
GCTCCTCGAGAGCGGTGTGCCGCTCGCGGCCGCGCTCCCCCCGGCGGCGCGCGCGGCGGGTGATGCGGCGCTCGCGCGCCGGCTGCTCGCCGCGCGTGAAGGGATCGTCGTGGGGGAGCGGCCGTCGGCGGCGCTCGCGCGCGCGGGGGCCGTGACGCCCACGGCGGCGCGCCTCATCCGCGCAGGGGAGGAGACGGGCCGGCTCGCGCCCATGCTCGTGCACGCGGCGGCGCTCGAGAGCGAGCGAGCGGAGCACCTCGTGAGGGGCGCGGTACGGCTGCTCGAGCCCACGCTCATCCTCGCGTTCGGTGGGCTCGTGGCGGTCGTGGCCGCCGCGCTGCTCCAGGCGATCTACAGCGTACGGCCGACATGAGAGGCGGCATGAGACACGATGCGATGCCGGCGCCCCGCGTGCCGCGAGGGATCACGCTGGTCGAGCTGATCGTCACGCTCGCGCTGCTCGGGCTCCTCGCCGGCGTGGTCGGGCTCACGCTGCGGACGACACCGCACGTGCCGGCGCTCGATGCCACGACGGCGCAGCTCCTCGCGGCGCGCGACTCCGCGTTGCGCACGGGGCGCCCGGTGACGATCACGCTCACGGGTGTGAGTCTCGACGCCGGTGCGCGACATGATGACGACGGGCTCGCGTCGCCCGCCAACGGCCTCGCCGCGCAAGCGACCGCGCTGCCCGACGGCCGCATCGTCGCGAGCGGCACGATCGCGATCGACCCGCTGAGCGGGAGCGCGCGCGATGCGGCACCCTGACGCGCGGGCGCGCCGAGCGCGCCCGGGTGCCGTGCTGCTCGAGGTCATCGTCGCGATCACGATGCTCGCGGTCGGCGGCGCCGCCACGGTGGCGCTGGCGAGCGCGTCGCTGCGCGCGGTGGTGCGGGCGCGCGCGGCGGAATCCGAGCTGCGGCGGGCGAGCGCTTTCCTCGCCGCCGTCGCGCTCTGGCCGCGCGAGGATCTCGATCGGCACCTTGGGGTGCACCCGCAGGGGCCATGGCGGCTGCGCGTCGATCGCATCGCGCCGACGCTCTACGCCATCGCGCTCGCCGACAGCACGGACCACGAGGCGACGCACCCGCTCCTCGCGACGTCGCTCTATCGCCCGGAGGTGGACGGTGCGACGCGGTAGCCGGGCCGGCTTCACGCTCATCGAGGTCGTGGTCGCGCTCGCCCTCGGCGGGCTCATTCTCCTCGGCGCGCGCCGGATGCTCGAGCAGTTGGCCGACGAGGCGCACCGCATCACGCGCGATGCCGCGGCCGCCGACGCGGATGCGAACGGCGAGCGGGTGCTGCGCGCGCTCGCGGGACGTCTGGAGGTGGGGACGGCCGATGCCGGCCCCTTCGCCGGCGAGCCCTCGGCGGCGCGATTCACGACCTGGTGCGAGGTCCCGGACGGATGGCTCGAGCGGTGCCGCGTGACGCTCGTCATCGAGGCGGCGCCGCCCGCGCCCGCGAGCGTGGCAGTGCTCGTCGCGCAGATCCCGGGGCGCGCGCCGCTCCCGCTCGTGCGCGGTGTCCAGGCCGATGGGCTCCGTTACCTCGTGACCGCGGCACACGGCGGCGAGTGGTTCCGCAGTTGGGGGGAGGGGATCACCGCGCCGGTGGCGCTCGGGATCATCCGAGTGCGCGGCGCGGTCCGCGACACGTTCATCGTGCGCATCGGGGAGCGAGGGTGATGCGCGCCCGGCGGTCGCGGCCCGTGCGCCGGCGCGGGACGATGGATGCGGACCGCAGCGTACGATCGCGCGCCGCTCGCCGGGGGTTCGTGCTCCTGGCCGTGCTCTGGGTGATGGTCGGCGTCACCGCGCTCGGCCTGGCGCTGGCGCTCGCCGCCCGGCGCGCGATCGCGGCCGCGCGCAACCGCCGCGCAGCAACGGCGGCCGAGTGGGCCGCGGAAGACTGCCTCGAGCGCAGCCGGGCGCTCATCGCCGATGCGCTCACCGCGCACACGTCGACAGCGAATGACGCGCGCCACGATTGGCGCACGCTCGACGGCCTCCTTCGCGACGCTCCGCTCCTCACCGCGCGCGGGTGCGACATCCGGCTGCGCGGCGCCGGGTGGGCGCTCGATGTGAATGCGGCCGACGCGGAGCAGCTCGCCCGCTTCTTCACGGCGCTCGGCGTCCCCACGTGGCGTGTCGACTCGCTCGTCGACGCGGTGCTCGACTGGCGCGACCCGGACGACGTCGCGCGCCCCGCGGGCGCCGAGCGCGCGTGGTATGCGGGCCAGGGGCGCCGCGCGCCACGCGACGGCCCCTTCGCCGACGTGCGCGAGCTCGCGCGCGTGCGAGGCCTCGAGGTGTGGAGCGGCGCGCTCGCGGGGCTCGACACGCTCGTCGGCGTGGAGCCCGGGCGCATCGATCTCAATCGCGCCCCGCTCCCGGTGCTCGCCTCACTCCCCGGGCTCGGCGCCGAAGCGCTCGCGCGTCTGGCCGAGCATCGGGTGCGTGGTGCCCCCGTCAGCGACGTGCTCGCGCTCTCGGCCGAGCTGTCGCCGAACGCGCGCGCGGCCCTCGTCGCGCGCTACGCGGATCTCGTCCGCCTCACCACGACGGAGCCGGACGCGTGGATCGTCACGAGCCGCGCGCGCGCCGGCCAGCCGAGCATCACCGCGGCGATCGAAGTCCGCCTCGTGCGCGCCGGAACGCGCGCGGCGATCGTGCGCCGCAGGACGTGGCTCGAATGACGCAACGCCTCCTCGCCCCCGCCCGGCTCGGCGCGGTGCTCCGCGCAGCACGCTCCCTCGCGCGAACCACGCTCGGCTGGCCCGTGCTCTCGCGCGTGCTCGATCGCATCCCGCGCCCGCGGATCGCCCGGCTCACCGTGGGCATCGCGATCGCCGCCGACCGCGTGTGCGCCGTGGGCGTGTCCGACGGGCGGATTCGCTGGGCGGTCGATGCGGAGCGTGCACCCGGCGAGCCGGTCGGGCCCGCGCTGGACGTGTTGCTGGCGCGCGCCCCACTTCCGCGGCGGCCGCGCCCCGCGGTGGCGGTCGCGGTCGGTCCGGCCGCGGTGCAGGTCAAGCGACTCTCAGGGCTGCCGCCGCTCACCGATGTCGCCGCGCTCGGCGCGCTCGTTCGGGAGAGCGCGGGGCGGTTCTTCCTGCGAAATGGTGTTCCGCTGGTGACGAGCGACGTGCGCATCGTCGCGCCGGGGACGGCGTGGGCCGCGGCCTTCGACGCCCAGATCGTGCACGACGTCCAGCAGCACTGCGCCGCCGCGCGGCTCTCGTTGCGCGCGATCGTGCCGACGGTGGTCGCCCTTGGTTATGCGTGCGAGGCCGAGCGGCTCGCGTGGAGCGACGGCGGCGTGTACACGACGATGACCTTCGCCGGCCGCGTACTCTCCTTCGTGCGGCGGCTCCCTGGTCGACCACCGGCCGGCGCGGCCATGCCCGCCCCCGTCGCCCCGCTCGCTGCGCTCGGCGCACGCGCCTGGGAGCTCGCCGACGCGTACGGCGCCACGTGCGTGCCGCGCACCGAGCCGCTGGCGCTGCGCAAGCGTCCCGGCGCGGCGGAGGCGCCGATCGCGCGCCGGCGCATCGTCATCGCAGCCCTCGCGTGCGCGGTCGCGAGCCTCGGCGCGCTCGCCGCACCCGCGCTCGTCGCGCGGCACGTGGCACGGCGCGACGCGGCGCGCCTGGCCGCGCTCCGGCGGGCGGAGGCGCAGACCGTGGCAGCCGAGCGCGACCTGGCGCAGGTCACCGCCGCGCTGTGCGAGGTCGCCACATTCACCGAGGGCCGCCGATCCGTCACGCTCCTCCTCCGCGACGTCGCCCGCATGCTCCCGAAAGGGAGCGCGCTCGTGGCATTCACCGTCGACAGCGCGGGCGGCACGCTCGTCGCCCTCGCCCCGCGCGCCGCGCACGTGGTCGATGCGCTCGAGCACGTGCCCGGGCTCGCGAGCCCCGAAATCATCGGGCCCGTCACCACCGAGATGGCGGGCACCACCCCCGTGGAGCGCGTGACCGTCCGCTTCCGCCTTGTAGGCGAGCCGCCACGCGCGCCGGCGGCGTCGGTACCGGCACCGGTGCGTCGCCCGTCACCCGCTGCAGGAGCATCGCGATGAGGCTTGCACTGGCCCCGCGCGACCAGCGCACGTTGCGCATCGGGGCGACCGTCATCGTCACACTCGTGGCGCTCGCGCGCGGCGTTCCCGCGTTGCAGCAGTGGGCTCGCGAGGCGCGCAGTGCCGCGGTATCCACCTCGGCCGATCTCGCGCGCGCCACTGCCCGCGTCCGCCTTCGCCGAGCCCTCGGCGACTCGCTTGCGGCGCGCAATCGTCGATTCCTCGCCCTGGCCCCCGCGCTCCTCTCCGGCGACACCCCCGCGAGCGCGGGCGCGACGCTCGCCGGCCTCGTTTCCGGTGCCGCGGCAGCCGCCGGCGTGCGTCTGGGCGCCGTGCAGATCCACGCGCCGCGAGCCGATGCCGCGCAACGCGACGCCTTCACGCGCATCATCGCGGAGACCGATGCCACGGGCGACGTGCATGGTCTCGCGCAATTGCTCGCGCTGCTGGAGCGCGGTCCCATCCTGCTCGCGGTGCGCACGTTCGCAGTGACGCAAGCCGAGCCCGCAGCCCCCGCTGATCGCATGGAGGTGCTGCACGCCACACTCATCGTGGAGGGCCTCATGCTCGCTCCACGCGCCACAGCGCGTCGATCCACAGCAGCAGCGACGGTGCGTCGATGATCCGTTCTGGTCTTCTCGAGCGCGCGCTCTGGGCCGCGACAGTGGTGATCGCATCGCTCGGCGCGCTCGGCACCATGCGCGCCGTTCCGACGGGCTGGCCAGCACTGCCCGCGCTCCCGTGGCGTGCGCCCGCGCCCGCGGAACCGCTTCCGCCGGACACCGTGGCCGCCGCCGCCGACGCGATCGCCGCCAACGACCCGTTCCGCCTCGACCATCGCCCATCCACCGTCGCCTATCGCGTCGAGCTCGAAGGCGTAGCGCCGCCCCCGCCCCCACC
>JADGGM010000290.1 GCA_019689955.1 Gemmatimonadaceae bacterium | reverse complement strand
GCCCCCGCCCGTGCGCAAACGATCCCCCCGAGCGCGTACGCCGCCCTCCACTGGCGCCTGGTCGGCCCCTTCCGCGCGGGGCGCGTCCTCGCCGTCGCCGGCGTCCCCGGCAGCGGGGCGACGTTCTACTTCGGCGCCGTCGGCGGCGGGGTCTGGAAGACGGTGAACGCGGGCGTCACCTGGGAGCCGATCTTCGACGACCAGCGCGTCGCCTCCATCGGCGCGCTCGCCATCGCGCCCTCTGACTCCAACGTGATCTACGTCGGCACGGGGGAGGCCGACATGCGCTCCGACATCACGTACGGCCGCGGTGTCTGGAAGTCGACCGACGGCGGGCGCCACTGGCAGCACCTCGGCCTCGACGACACGCAGCAGATCGGCGAGATCCGCGTCGATCCCCGCGACCCGCGCATCGTCTTCGTTGCCGCGCTCGGGCACGCGTACGGCCCGAACGCCGAGCGCGGCGTCTTCCGCTCCACCGACGGCGGCGCGACGTGGCAGAAGGTGCTCTACGAGAACGACCGCACCGGCGCCATCGACATCGCCATCGATCCCTCCAATCCGAGCGTCATCTACGCGACGCTCTGGGAGACGCAACGCACGCCGTGGAGCCAGTACCCGCCCAACGAAGGTCCGGGGAGTGGGCTCTACAAGTCGGTCGATGGCGGAACGACCTGGACCCGGATCGCGGGACACGGGCTCCCCGCGCCCCCGCTCGGCCGCATCGGCGTCGCCGTCGCGCCGAACGGACGGCGCGTCTTCGCGCTCATCGAGGCACGCTCCGGCGCAGGGCTCTACCGCTCCGACGACGCCGGCGCCACGTGGCACCTCCTGACGTCCGACGCGAACCTCGTCACCCGCGGCTGGTACTTCGGCCGCGTCTTCGTCGACCCCACCAACCCCGACGTCGTCTACGTCCCCAACCGCTCCCTCATGCGCTCGACCGACGGCGGAAAGACCTTCACCGCCATCAAGGGCGCCCCCGGCGGCGACGACTATCACTACGTCTGGATCGATCCGCGCAACCCGCGCCACCTCATCCTTGGCGCCGACCAGGGGACGTCGGTGAGCCTCGACGACGGACGCACCTGGAGTAGCTGGTACAACCAGCCCACGGCGCAGTTCTATCACGTCATCACCGATCACGCCTTCCCCTACCGGATCTACGGCGCGCAGCAGGACGCCGGCAGCGTCGCGATCACGAGCCGGAGCGATGTCGGCGAGATCACCTTCCGCGATTGGTTCCCCCCCGGCGCCGGCGAGGCCGGCTACGTTGCGCCGGACCCGCTCGACTCCAACATCGTCTACGGCGGCGACACCTATGGCGCCGCGTACCGCTTCGACCGCACCACCGGCCAGGTCCAGACGATCTCCCCGTCCCCCGTCGCTCCCTTCGATCAACCGATGCCGGAGCGCACGTACCGCTTCACCTGGACGTCCCCGCTCGTCTTCGATCCGTTCGATCCGCACACGCTCTACTTCGGCGCGCAGGTGCTGCTCGTCACCACCGACGGCGGGCTGCACTGGCGCGCCGCGAGCCCAGACCTCACGCGCGCGCAGCCGGCCGCGCGCCGCGACACGACGCCGGTCACCGTCGCCAACGCCGCCGCGCGCGGCTACGGCGTGATCTACACCATCGCCCCGTCCCCCGTGCAGAAGGGGCTCATCTGGATCGGGACCGACGACGGCAAGATCCAGCGCACGACCGACGGCGGCGCACACTGGGAAGACGTGACCCCGGCCGGGCTCACGCCGTGGAGCAAGATCAGCATCCTCGACGCGTCCCCGCTCGATGCGAGCACCGCGTACGCCGCCGTCGACCGCCACCGCCTCGACGACTTCGCCCCCTACGTGTACCGCACGCACGACGGTGGCCGGCACTGGACCCTCGTGCGGACCGGGATCCCCGACGGCGCCTACGTCCGCGCCGTGCGCGCGGACCCGGTGCGCCGCGGCCTGCTGTACGCGGGGACCGAGCTCGGGGTCTACGTCTCCTTCGATGACGGCGGCCACTGGCAGTCGCTGCAGCTCGACCTCCCCACCGCGCCCGTGCACGATCTCGTGGTCCACGACAGCGATCTCGTCGTCGCGACGCACGGCCGCGGCTTCTGGGTGCTCGACGACATCACCCCGCTCCGCCAGCTCGACGCCGGGGTGATCGCGTCCGCCGTGCACCTCTTCCGCCCCGCGACCGCCGTGCGCATCCGCCGGAGCGAGAACCGCGACACCCCGCTCCCTCCGGAGATCCCGCACGGGGAGAATCCCCCAGCGGGCGCGGTCATCGACTACTGGCTCGGCGCGGCGCCGCGGGGGCCGGTGGTCCTCGAGATCACCGACGCGCAGGGCCGCCTCGTGCGCCGCGTCGCGAGCGACGACAGCACCCCTACGCCCCCTGCCGAGCAGTACTTCGCCGACGAATGGCTCCCGCGCCCCGAGCGACTCACCGCGAACGCGGGGCTCAACCGATTCGTCTGGGATTTCCGCTACCCGCGCCCGCCAGCGGCGTCGTACGAGTACAGCATCGCCGCGATCGCCGAGCACGGGACCGTCGCCGAGCCGCTCGGCCCGCTCGTCCCTCCGGGCGACTACCGCGTCACGCTCATCGCCGGCGGCGAGCGCCAGACGCAGACCCTCCACGTGCGCATGGACCCGCGCGTGCACGTCGCCCCGCGTGCCCTCGAGGACCAGCTCGCGCTCGCGATGGACATCTGGAACGTGATGGCCGACGCCGACGCGCTCGAGCGCCAGATACGCGCCGTGCGCGACTCGCTCCACGCGCTCGGCGCGCACCGGCTCGATGCGCGGACCGCGGCGTCGGTCCGTACCGTCGAACGGGAGCTCGCCGCGCTGCACGCGGGCGACATCGGGACCACGCTCGGCGGGCTCGAGACCGCCGTGGAGAGCGCCGATCGCGAGCCCCCGCAGCAGATGCGCGCCGCGTTCGACGAGCTGCGCGGAGAGCTCGCCGCCACGCGCACGCGATGGGCGACCGTCACGCGCGGCCCGCTCGCGACGCTCAACGCGCAGCTGCGCCGGCAGGGGCTCCACCCCATCCAGCCGCCGAGCGCCGCCGCCATGCACCTCGTCGGCGCGGGACGCGAGTAGCCGCGCCGAACGCACGCGCGCCCCGCAGTGCCGGTGCACGGCGGGGCGCGTAACGGCTCGGCGGAGCCGCTGCGATCAGTGATTGCGATCAGTGATGACGAACCGTCGTCGTGTCGTGCCGCATCATCGTGGTGTCGGTGCTCGTCGACGACGTATCGCGGTGCGTCGTCGTATCCGTGTGCATCGTCGACGTGTCCTGCGTCGTCGAGGTGTCGCGCGTCATCGACGTGTCCCGCGTCATCGACGTGTCACTGCGCATCGTGGACGTGTCGCGCTGCGTCGTCGTCGTGTCCATCGTGGTCGTATCCGTCATCGTCGGCTGCCCCGTCGCCCCCGGCGCGCCGCTCGGCGAGAGCAGCGAGTCGCTCGCCGTGAAGCTCAGGTCGAGCGCGCGCAGCACGTCGTTGAGGTTGTCGCTCTGAATGTTCTTCTTCTGGCGGATGCACTCCACCCCTTCCGTGGTCTGGCTATCGAACGTCCCACTCACCGAGCCGACCGTGCACCCGTTCTTCTTGATGGCGCGCTGAAGCTCCTTCACCTGCTTCGTCGTGAGCCCATGGTTCTGCACGTTCATGGGTTCGCCGAGTCGCCCCTCCGACGACGTCTGGACCGTGTCTCGCATCGTCGTATCAGTGTTCTGCGCCACCGCGATCGATGGGATGACCGCGAGGGCGGCGATGGCCGTGAGCGTCCACTTCATGATGACCTCCTGGTGTCCGATGCTGCATACGTCGGATGGGCGCCGGTGGCCGGAGCGGCACCGAGCCTCCCGCAGCGCTCCGCAAACTTCGCACCCACTGGGCCGTAGTCGTCCGAACCGCCACGCTCGACATGGCGCTGCGCGATTGCGCCGCGCGCGCCCCATGCAGCGTGCACCGCACGTTGCGTGCGCGTCGTGAATGCATCGCGGATGCCGCCGCACGATGCACGCTGGAGTGTGACAGACGTCACGCGTGGTGTTGTGACGTCCATCACGATGACGCCCCGCTGAACGATCGCGCCCCGGAGCACGCACGAGGCCGCCGGAACGCGCGCTGGACGGGGCGGATGCGGGGCGTCCCCGGCGAATGGTGTACGCTTTTTGCGCTTGGATGGGCGTTCCATTGCCGCGCTAGGATGCGGCGCAGTCATTTCGGAGGACGACCATGCAAACGACTCTTTCGCGGTATGGGGCACTGACGATGGCCATCGCGGTGTGCACCACGCTCGGCGCGTGCAAGTCGAGGAGCAACTACGCCAGCTCCGACACGACATCCGCCGGCGCCGCTGCCACGCGGCCGCTCGATACCACCGCCGCCGGTGGCGCGGTGAGCCCCGGCTCCACGGCCGCCGCCACGACCGACACGTCGAACAAGAGCTGGACCGATGCCGACATCCTCGCGTATCTCGACGCTGCCAACACCGGCGAGATCGATCTTGGCAAGCTCGCGGAGCGCCGGGCCACGAACCCGTCGGTGAAGGCCTTTGCCCGGCGGATGGTGACCGATCACACCGCGCTGAAGCAGGACGGGAAGAAGCTCGCCTCGCAGCTCAAGGCCGATGTCGCCACGTCGACCAACGGCGACGTGCAGGATCTCGCCAAGAGCAACAAGGATGACCTGACCGACCTCACGAAAAAGACGGCCGGTTCGGACTGGGACAAGGACTACATCGACAAGCAGATCGATGCGCACCAGAACGTGATCGACCACGTCAACGACTTCATCAAGGCGACGCAGACCTCGCAGCTCCAGCAGGCGCTCCAGCAGGCGCTCCCGAAGCTGCAGGCGCACCTCGATTCGGCGCAGGCGATCAAGAACACCAAGCTCACGTCGTGATCCGCGCGCGGATCACGCGGGCGCTCCACAGGAACGCGCGCGGGGCGCGCCGCCGCCCCGGGGCGGCGCGCGCC
>JADGGM010000289.1 GCA_019689955.1 Gemmatimonadaceae bacterium | reverse complement strand
CGGTGTCGGGGTGAGCGGGCTCACGGCGCCTGGTCGTGCCCTTCGATCTCCTCGGGGACGCGGCTCTCGTTGCGGATGGTGAGGATCAGCACCACGAGCGCCACCACGGCCACGAGCCCGATGGCGAGCGTGTCCTCGTGGCGGCGGACGTGGTGGATCATGACGACGGCGGTCTGCCCGAACGCCCACCCGAGCCCGGTGAAGAGGCCGGCCCACACCCACGCGCTCACGCCGCTTCCCACGACGTAGAGGGCGAGCGGCAGGTGCGCGGCGCCGCAGGTGATGGGGAGGAGGAGCCGCGCGCCGTAGACGAATCGGACCGCGAGCGACGCGCGCCACGGGTGGCGCTGGACCGCGCCGAGCAAGCGCTCCATGGGGCCGATCAGCCTAGGCCACCGCTTCACCACGCGGACCGCGCGCCACCGTCCGAGCCCGTAGAGCGCGATGTCGGCCGCCCAGCTCCCGATCGCGCACGCCAGCGCGGCCCGGACCACGTGCAGGTGCCCCTGATGGGCCGCGAACCCCGCCACCACGGGCGCCGCTTCTTCCGTGAAGATGCTCGTCGCGCCCAAGGTAACGTACGCCCAGAGATGGGAGAGCCGGCTCAGGAGGGTTTGTGACGCAACGGCGGTCAGGAACATCCTTCCTCGTACGGTGATTTCTTCGACGACCGCGGAAGTTCGAGCCTGCTGAGCCGTTTCGCAACCGCGGACGGCCCGGCTCGTGCGCGGGTCGTGACAGCGCGGCGACACTCGGGGTCGGCGCCATCTCGGTGCTCGCATGACAATTGCCGAGATTGCCGAGCTGATTGGCGGCGCGTGCGTGCAAGTCGTCGTGCCGTTCCCGGTTCGGGTCGCAGCCCTTACTCGAGAGGACTCCATGCGTACACGGCTCGTGTGGATCGTCGCCCCCATCGTGGTCCTGGGGTGTGACGGGAGCACCGCTCCGCCGCGCACCAACGTCAAGACGGTCGCGATCTCCCCGGCGGAGGACCAGGTCACGGGGATCAACGGGACGCTCGTCTTCTCGGCCACGGTCACCGACACGCTGGGCCGGCCGGTCGTCGCGCCGGAGGTGACGTGGAAGAGCGCGGACCCGACGAAGGTGTCGCTCTCCGCGAGCACGGGCACCACGGTCACCGCGACGGGGCACGCGGCGGCGTCCGCGGTCGTGATCACGGCGACGAGCGGCGGCCGGAGCGGGCAGGTGAAGGTGACGGTCACCGACGCCGAGGCGCCGCACGTGGCGAGCATGTCCGCGAACCCATTGCGCCCGGGGCTCACCGGCGTCGTGGTCACCGGGTCCGGGTTCGGCGCTACGCCGGGGGCCAACACCGTCACGATCGACGGGGTCGCCGCGACGGTCACCGCCGCCTCGGCGACGCAGCTCACGCTCGACGTGCCGAGCGACGGGTTCGACTGCCTCCCGTTGCACAGCGCGCAGGTCCACGTGACCGCGAACGGGATCGCAAGCACCTCGCTCTACCCGCTCGACGCGGGGAACGAGATCGCGCTCGGCACCGGCGCCGTGACGATCACCGGCCCGGGCGCGCAGCTCGACTGCGCCGAGCTCGCCGCGCCGGCGGGGAGCAAGTATCTCGTCGGGCTGATCAACACCGACGCGAACACGAGCCACACCATCGGGCTGACGGTGACCGCGGCGAGCGATTCGGCGCTGGGGAGCGTCGCCCGGCGCACCTCGGTCCCGCCCCCCGCGCTCCTCGCCGCGCCCCCCTTCACCGGGCCGCGCATCTCCCTCGCCGATGCGTTCCGGCGCGTGGGGGCGGCGAAGCACGCGCGCCTCCTCCAGGTCGACCGCGCGCTGCTCGCCCGGCGCGGCGGGCCGCGGGCCGTCGCGGCCCGCGCCCGCGCGCGGATGGCGCGGCTGCGGAAGGTGAACGCTCTGCGCACCGCGGGCGCCCCCGTCTCCCGAAGCATCGCGCCGAACCTGAACGACACCCTCTCCTTCCACATCCGCGACATCGACAACGACGACGACTGCACCCTTGGCGTCGACGTGAAGGCGCGGGCCGTGTACATCGGGAGCAAGTCGGTGCTGTTCGAGGATGTGAACGCGCCGCTCAAGGGGACGATCGACGCGTTCTACCAGCAGATCGGCCAGGAGTTCGACGACATCATCTACCCGATGCTCGACACGACCTTCGGCGATCCGCTGGCGTGGGACGCCTCGCTCGGGCAGAACGGCAAGGTCGTGATGCTCTTCTCGCCGGTGCTGAACAACAGCTTCGGCGGCGTCGCGGGGTTCGTGAGCGCGTGCGACTTCTTCCCGTACGACACCACGACCGGCCCGGACCAGGACCTGGTGAGCAACGACGCGGCGATCTTCTACGCCTACGTCCCGACGACGACCAACGAGACGGACCAATGGAAGGCGTTCATTCGCGGCGTCCTTGCGCACGAGTCGAAGCACCTCTCGTCGTACGCGGCGAAGTTCGCCAACAACGCGGACAGCCTGGAGGACGCGTGGCTCGAGGAGGCGACGGCGCAGACGTCGTCGGAGATCTACCAGCGCCACTATTCGGGGACGCGGTGGAAAGTGACGGCGCCGTACCTGACGAGCGTGGGGTGCGAGCCGCCGTTGACCAGCGCGAACCACTGCTCGGGCGATCACCCGCAGGTCATGCTCCACCACTTCAGCTTCCTGTACGACTACCTCGACGCCGCGGACCGCGAGCGTCCGATCGGGGACAACAGCGAGACGTACTACGGCGGGGCGTGGTCGTTCGTGCGGTGGGCGGTGGACCAGTACGCGCCGTCGGAGCGGCTGGCGTTCTTCACCATGACGCAGGCGGCGCACACGTTCGGGCTGCCGAACCTCCTGGCGCAGACCGGCGATGTCGGGGGCGACACGTTCGAGAGCATGGTGGAGAAGTGGTGGCTTGCCTCGGCGCTCGCTGCGTACCCGCCGGCCGGGGTGGCGGACCCGAAGCTCCAGTTCCCGAGCTGGGACCAGCGCGGGATCTTCGCCGGGATGCACGACCAGCTCGCGGTGGGGGGCGGCAACGAGCCGGCCTTCCCGTCCGTGTATCCGCTCGTCCCGCACGCGCTCGACCTGGCGAGCTTCTCGCTCCCCGTCACGCTGCGCGGCGGAGGCGGGGCGTCGTTCTACGAGCTCTCGGGCTCGCGGGCCGCGCGCCGCACGTTCTCGGTGCGCGCCGCGGGCGGCGGATCGCTCGACGCGGGGAGCCCGGTGCGGCTGGCGATCGTTCGGGTCGACTAGCGACGCGGGGTCACGATGCACGCGGGGCGGCTGACATCGTGCGAGATGTCGGCCGCCCCGCGTGTGTTCGTGCGCGGCTACGCGGCCTGGGGCGACGATGACGCGTCCGTCAGCCGAGCGTTCCCGCCGCGCCCCGAGCGCGCGAGCAGGGCGTCGATGCTCCACGGACCGGCGCCGGCGACGGTGAAGTAGAGGAAGAGAAAGGCGTACAGCACCGCCGGGACGCCGTTGTTCGTCGTCGGGAAGATCGAGAGGGGGAAGTGGAACTGGAAGTACGCGACCGCCATCTCTCCCGCGAGCACGAACGCCACCGGCCGGGTGAAGAGGCCGAGCACGATCGCGGTCCCGCCGACCGTCTCGAGCACGCCGCCGATCCAGAGCTGCGACAGGACCGGAATGGGCGGCATGTTGGGCATGGGGCTCGGGGGGAAGCCGAACAGCTTCATGGTCCCGGCCGAGATGAACACCAGCCCCGCGACGATGCGCAGCACGCCGAGCATCCGCCCGGGCCACGGCGACGGTGACGCTTCATAGATCGACATACGTTGCTCCATGTTCAGACGACAGGTCCCTTCGAGACGTCCTCGGCGAGGCGATCGCGTGTCCGTCGTATCCTCGCGATGGGATGAAGCGCGCGCGAGCGTGCCGGTTCCAGGGCGCGCGCGGTGTCGCGCGGATCAGCGCCGGGTCACGGCGCGCCGCGCGGGTGGCGCCGCCGTCCCTTGCCTCCGGTGCGCCGCGCCGCCTTGGTCCGTGCGTCGCGCGTCTGGACCTCGCGCAGATACTCGTCGAGCCGGTCGAAGCTCTCGGCCCAGAAGCGGCGGTAGTGGTCGACCCAGTCGGCCACGTCTTTGAGCGGGGCCGGCGCGAGCCGGCAGGGGCGCCACTGCGCCTCGCGGCCGCGCGTGATGAGCCCCGCGCGCTCGAGGACGCGGAGGTGCTTGGAGACCGCGGGGAGGCTCATCGCGAACGGCCGCGCGAGCTCCGTCACCGAGGCCTCCCCGGAGGCGAGCCGCGCGAGGATCGCGCGGCGCGTGGGATCGGCGAGCGCGGCGAACGTGGCGCTCAGGCGGTCGGCAGGCATGGGGGATGGCGCAAAAGGTTGTGTTAACCTACTGGTTAAATACGCCCGTCGGGCCGCTCTGTCAAGGGTTCGGCCGGGTGCGGGGGAGCTCGGCGGGTTACCGGAGCGCGGCCATCGCCGTCTCGGCGAAGACGTCGCGGCTGCTCCAGAGCCCGATCGACACGGTGAGCGCGACCATCGCGGCGGCGAGCACGACGAGCGGGGCGATGGGGACGGTGAGCGGCGCCTCGAACACGAAGTGCATGAGCCCCCACGCGCCGGCCGCCGAGAGGACGAGCCCCGTCGCGCTCCCGAGCACGCCGAGGACGACGTACTCGCTCAGCATGATGCGCGCGATCTGCGCGCGCGTGGCGCCGAGCGTCTTGAGGAGCACCCCTTCGCGCAGCCGCTGGCGGCGTGAGGCCGCCACGGCGCTCAGGAGCACCAGCGCCCCCGTGGCCACGCTGAACAGCGCCATGAAGCGCACGGCGAGCGAGATCTTGTCGAGGATGCGCCCCACGGCGTCCTGGATGAGCGAGAGGTCGATGCTCGACACGTTGGGGTAGCGCTCGACCACCGTGCGTTGCAGCTCCGCGCGGGCGGCGGCGGTCGCGCCGCGGGTGAGGAGGACGAAGGTCCGCGGCGCACCGGCCAGGGCGTGCGGCGCGAAGATCACGAAGAAGTTGGGCTCGAA
>JADGGM010000288.1 GCA_019689955.1 Gemmatimonadaceae bacterium | reverse complement strand
TCGTTAAGCACCCCACGTGCCACGGTCGCGGCGATGCACAAGTCGTTGAATGTACGTGATTTAGAAAAAATGAAGGCCGGCCCGTCGAGGGCCGGCCGACGCACAATGACACGTTCTCGTCCGGGCGGTTCGTGTCGAATCGTTACGCCACGGCCTTGCGCGCCAGGAACGTCTCCGGGTCCTGCGATCCGACCCCTTGCTCCACGGAGATCTGCCACCCGTCGTAGCGGGCGCTCAGCTCCTCGAACGTCGCGAAGTGCGAATCCTCGGTCCCCATCTCCACGACGTGCACGCCGCCGACGGTGGTCGCTTCCTGCAGCAGCGCGATCGCCTGCGCACGTTGGGCGGGGGAAAGGCCACGCAGCGCCGCCGCCGCGCACACCACGGCGTTGAGCGGGATGTCCGGAGACCAACTCGCCAGGTCGGTCACCAGGCCGCGCACGCGCCCGGTGAGCCCCACTTCGGCCGCGGCGTCGAGCACGCGCTCCAAGACGTCTTCCGTGGTGTCGAGCGCTGTCACCGCGCACCCGTTCGCGGCGAGATAGATCGCCGGCCCCTCCTCTCTCGCCCCCGCGACCAGCACGTGGCCGTCGGCGACCGTTTGCGCCGTGCGCGCGATCGCGGAATCGGGGCGCATCCCCCAGCGCTCGGGCCGGCTGAACTCGCGCAGCGCCTTGAGCCGCCGCTTCCGCCACGTCGCAAACGATGGGATGCGCAGCCGCGCCCGGATGATCCGATCCACCTCCGCGCAGAGCAGGATCTCCGTCAGCGCCAACTGCTGCGACGAGGAGAGCGACTGCACGGCCTCCTCGCCGATCGCCAGGATCACGCTGCGAGGGATGGATTCCTTGTAGTTCTCGATTTCCCGATCGACGTACAGCTCGTACTCGTGCCTGAGGGAGCGTGGACGATGGCTCATGTGTCGCGGGAAAAGGGGCGTACGTGTGTGTTAACCTAGACCGTCGAGCGGAAGGCGCAAGACCCTCCACCCCGCGGTCCCGCTCACGCCGGCTCCACGTGCACCGTCACCTCCGAGGCGCCGAGCGCTTCGGCAAGGCGCGCTTCCACCGCGTCGGCGATGCGATGCGCCTCCTCCACCGTGGTCGACGCATCCACGCCGATCGTCACCTCGGCGAACAGCACCCCCGACGCGGAGCCGCGCGACCGTACCGTCCGGACATCCGCCACGTGCGGGACCGCCCCCACCACCCGCCGAATCTCGGCGGCATCCACGCCGCGCTCGTCCACCAGTACCGGAATGGTCCCGCGCACGATCTGGTAGCCGTTCCAGGCGATCACCAGCGCCACCCCGACCGCGAGCAGCGGGTCCACCACCCCGAACCCCATCCGCGTGAGCAGGAGCGACCCTAGCGCCGCCGCGGTGACGTAGGTGTCGCTCTGCGTGTGCGCCGCGTCGGCGAGGAGAAACGCGCTCTGCAACTGCCCCCCGCGCCGGCGCTCGTACCAGACCACGAACACGTTGACCGCCATGGTGCCGACCACCAGCACCAACTCCAGCTTCGTGGGGACGCGCGGCGTCTCCCCCCCGATTATGTCATTGACGCCTTGACGCAGCAGCTCGAAACAGGAGATCGACAGGAACCCGGCGATCGCGAGCGCACCGAGCGTCTCGAACTTCTCGTGCCCGTACGGGTGCTCCTCGTCAGGCCCCCGCGCGGCGACCCCGACGAGGGCGATCCCGACCACGTTGTTGAGCATGTCGAGCCCGGACTCGAGCGCGGCGCCGAGGACGGAGAGCGCGCCGGTACGGATCCCGATCGCGAGCTTCACCCCCACGACGACGAGGTTGAGCACGAGGATGACGGCCAGTGTGTTTCGCACGGCCGGCGCGCGCGCCGCGCGGGCGGCGGTGGCGTGGGGTGACTCGGCAGCGTGTGTCGGCACGCGAGAACACTGGCCGCATCGGCGGCGAGAGTCAACGTGCGCGGCGCAGGGCGCGGCGCGCCGGGCTGGCGAGCGGCGGAGCACGGGATAGCTTTGCGCCCATGCCCGAGCTCCCCGAGGTCGAGGAGGCGACCGGCCGGCTACGGTCTGCCGCCCTCGGCAAGACGATCGTTCGGCTCCGCATCCTGCACCCAGCGCTCGCGCGCCGATTCCCTGCGCGCGCCGCCGCGGCGGTGGCGGGGGCGACCATCCAGCGCATCGAGCGGCGCGGGAAGCACCAACTGCTGCACCTGGACGATGGCCGCACGCTCGTCGTGCACTTCCGGATGACGGGCGATTGGGAGGTGGGGCGCGTGGAGGAGCCGGAGCCGCGCTTCGCGCGCGCCGCGCTCGACCTCACCGATGGCACGCGCGTGACGCTCACCGATCCGCGCGCGCTCGCCACGTTGACGCTCCATGATGCGCAGAGCGCCCCGCTCCCGGCCCTCGGCCCCGAGGCGAACGACCCCGCGTTCACGGCCGAGTACCTGGGCCAGGCGCTCGCGGCGCGCCGGGGGGCGATCAAGCCCGCGCTCCTCGATCAGCGCGTGGTGGCGGGGCTCGGCAACATCTACGCGGCCGAGGCGCTCTGGCGCGCGCGCATCAGCCCCCGCGCGAGCGCCCGCGCGCTGAGCCTCGAGCGGCGCCGGCGCCTCGTGCGCGCCATCCGCGATGTGCTCGACCGCGCCCCGGGCGGCAGGTACTGGATCGGCGAGCGCGAGGCGCGCTGGAAAGTGTACGACCGGGAAGGGAAGGCGTGCCCGCGCTGCGGCGCGCGCATCCGGCGCATCACGCAGGCGGGGCGTTCCACGTACTACTGCCCCCGGTGCCAACGATCGTAGCGTCCGGAGGCGCCCCCCTGGAGCGCCGGTGCGCCATTAATTAGATTCTTTGCTAAGTGTCGAATGTTCTCCCGAGCTTTGGCCGTGTGATGAACGACGTCTTTCGTGCGCTCGCCGATCCGACGCGGCGTGAGATCGTGCGCTTGTTGCGCAACGGACCGCGCACGTCAGGGGAGATCGCCGAGCGATTCCCGTCGACGTGGGCCACGATCTCGCGGCATCTGAGCGTGCTGCGCGATGCGGGGCTCATCCTGGCCGAGCGTGACGGACAGCGCATTCGCTACGAGCTCAACACCACCGTGTTCCAGGACCTCGTGGACCACCTCATGGACTGGATCAAACCCGGAGGGCGCCGTGCGTAAGTGGCTCCCCGGCGTGCTGATTCTCGCCGGCTATCTCTTCTCGGCGGCCGTGTACTCGCACCTCCCCCCGCGTGTCCCGACGCACTGGGGGCTGCACGGCCCCGACGCGTGGGGGTCGCGCGCGTTCGGCGCCTTGTTCACCCCCACCTTCGCGCTCGCGCTCTGGGCGCTCCTGCGCTGGCTCCCGACCATCGACCCGCGGCGCGCGAGCTACGCAAAGTTCGGGTCCACGTACGAGCTGTTCGTCATCGCGACGGTGGCGATGATGATCGTGGTGCACGTGCTCGCGCTCGGCGCCGCGCTCGGCTGGCCGATCCGGATCGAGAGCGCGGCGCCCGCGCTCGTCGGGGCGCTCTTCATCGTGATCGGCAACGCGCTGCCGCGCGCCCGCCCGAACTGGTTCTTCGGGGTCCGCACGCCGTGGACCTTGTCGAGCGACGCCGTGTGGGAGCGCACGAACCGCGTCGCCGGCTACGTCATGACCGCGATCGGCGTGGCGGTCGTGGTCTCCGCTTTCGTCAGCACCCTCTCGATGCTCGTCGTGCTGCTCGGCGGCGGCGCGGTGCTGGTGGTCACCGCGCTGGCGTACTCGTACGTGTTGTGGCGGCGCGAGCAGCGCCCGGGGCGCGGGTAGCGCGGCGCGCGCCGCGTCGGCGTCAGTCGTCCAGGGCCTCGATGAGCGCGCCCTTGAGGTAGCCGCTCTCGGGGACGGTGAGCAGCTCCGGGTGATCGAGCGACTGGCCGCGGAGCTCGCGCAGCGCGAGGCGGCGGCCGCTGTCGGCAGCGGCGGCCTCGAGCATCTCGAGGAAGAGCGGGCGTGTGAGGTGGAAGCTGCAGCTCGCCGTGAAGAGGAGCCCGCCGCGGCTCAGGAGTCGCATCGCGCGTAGGTTGATCTCCTTGTAGCCGCGCAGCGCCCCGGGGAGCGCCGCGCGCGTCTTGGCGAACGCCGGGGGATCGAGCACGATCGTCTCGTAGCGCGCGCCCGACTGCTCGGCGGCGCGGAGGAAGTCGAACGCGTTGGCTTCGACGAAGTCGATGTTGCCGAGCCCGTTGAGCGCGGCGTTCTCCTTCGCGCGCGCGAGCGCGGCGGCCGACGAGTCGAGCGCGGTGACGGCGGTGGCGCGCTGCGCGAGGTGGAGCGCGAAGGAGCCGTGATAGCTGAAGCAGTCAAGGGCGCGCCCGTGCGCCAGCGTCCCCACGAGCGCGCGGTTCTCGCGCTGGTCGAGGAAGGAGCCGGTCTTCTGCCCATCCCACGGCGCGGCGAGGTAGCGCACGCCGTGCTCGTGTACCGCGATCTCGCGCGGCACGTCGCCGGCGAGGAGCGTCGTTTCGCGCGGAAGCCCTTCCTTGGCGCGCACCGAGGCATCGTTGCGGGCGAGGATCCCGCGCGGGGCGAAGAGCTCGTGGAGCGCGGCGACGATGGGCGCGCGGAACCGCTCGAGCCCCGCGCTCAGGAGCTGGACCACGAGCCACTGGTCGTATCGATCGCAGACGAGCGAGGGGCAGCCATCCGCTTCGCCGTGGACCACGCGGTACGCGTTGGCGGCGGGCTCGATCGGGCGGCGTCGCTCGGCGGCGAGCGCGATGCGCGTGTGCCACCAGCGCGCGTCGATCACGGCGTCGGGATCGCGGTCGAGGAGGCGGAGGGAGATCTCGGAGCGCGGGCTCCAGAGCGCCCAGCCGAGTGGGCGGTGCGCGGGATCGTACACGAGGACCGCGCCCGCATCGGCGTCGGGGCGGGCGACGACGTCGCTGCGGTAGATCCAGGGGTGTCCGTGCGCCCATCGGCGCGCCCCTCTGGGGGAGACGGTGGCGGCGTGCGTGGTCATGGCACGAAATGAGAGCGTGTCGGGGCGTGGAGGGAAGCGGTGGAGG
>JADGGM010000287.1 GCA_019689955.1 Gemmatimonadaceae bacterium | reverse complement strand
GGTGCGATGTGGGGGAGTGGGGAGCTATCTTGGAAGCATGGTCCCTCCTCGCAACGTCGCCCACGTGCTCGATCAGATCGCCAACCTGCTCGAGCTGCATGGAGAGAACCGCTTCAAGACCGTCGCCTATCGCAACGCGGCGCGTGCCATCCACAACCTCCAGACCGACGACCTCGCTCCGATGCTGCGGAGCGGGGAGCTTGCCGCGCTTCCCGGGATCGGGGCGGGGATCCTGGCCGTCGTCGAGGAGATCATCGACACCGGCGAGTCGAGCTACCTCGATCACCTGCGGGAGGACACGCCCGAAGGGCTCATCGAGATGCTGCGCGTCCCTGGGCTCGGGCCTGCCAAGATCCACGCCATCCACCAGGGGCTCGACATCGACACCCTGCACGAGCTCGAAGAAGCCGCGCGCGATGGACGGCTCGCCAAGCTGCCGCGCTTCGGGCCCAAGACCGCCGAGAAGATCCTCAAAGGGATCGCCCTGCTGCGAGAAAGCCGTGCCTTCGTGCTCTACCCGCACGCACTCGCCGAGGCCCAACGCTTTCTCGCGGCCATCCGCGAGCGGACCGACGTAGCCCGGGCAGACGTCGCCGGGTCGTTGCGGCGGCGGCGTGAGATCGTTCGCGACATCGACATCGTCGCCGCGTGCCTCGACGCGCCCACCACCGTCGCCGCGTCGCTCGCACACGGACCCGCCGTCCGCGAGGCCATCGGCGTCGGCGGACGATCCATCTCCCTGCGATTCGTCGACGGCACCCTCCTCGACCTTCACTGCGTCACCCCCGACCAATACGCCGTCGCCCTCTGGCGCGCCACCGGGAGCATCGAGCACGAGCGGTACGTGCGCGAGCGCGCGGCGGCGCGAGGGCTCGCCATCGTCGAGGACACCCTGCGGGGGAGCGACGGGCGCGTCATCCCCATCCGCGACGAACCCGCGTTCTACGACGCCCTGGGACTTCCCTACATCGAGCCCGAGCTGCGCGAAGGGCTCGGCGAGCTCGACGCCGCCGCACAGCGCGCCCTTCCGTCGCTCATCACCGCGCGCGACATTCGCGGCGTGCTCCACTGCCACTCCCAGTATTCCGACGGCAAGGCCACCATCGCCGAGATGGCCGCGGCGGCCAAGGCGCGCGGGTGGGCGTACCTCGGCATCTCCGATCACTCGCAGTCCGCCTTCTACGCCGGCGGCCTCTCCCGCGACGCCGTGCTCGCCCAGCACGAGGAGATCGAGCGCGTCAACAGCGAGCTCCCCGGCATCCGCGTGCTCAAAGGAGTCGAGGCCGACATCCTCGCCGACGGGCGCGTCGACTACGATCCCGACCTCCTCGACCACTTCGATTACGTCATCGCCTCCGTGCACTCGCGCTTCGCCATGGACCGCGTGGCCATGACCGAGCGCGTCCTGCGCGCCCTCGACGATCCCCACGTCACCATCCTGGGCCACCCCACCGGGCGGCTCCTTCTCACGCGCGAACCGTACGCCATCGACATGGAAGCCGTCCTCGAGAAGGCCGCCGACGTCGGCGTCGCCGTGGAGCTGAACGCCGACCCCCACCGGCTCGACCTCGACTGGCGCCTTTGCCAGACCGCCAAGCGGCTCGGCTGCCTCATCGAGATCGGCCCCGACGCCCACTCCACCGCCGGCCTCGACAACGTCGACATCGGCATCGGGATCGCGCGGAAAGGGTGGCTCGAGCCCGCCGACGTCCTCAACACCATGACCGCCGATGCCATCACGACGCGCGCACGCCAACGCCGAGGTGTCGTTGAAAGCGCCTGATCGATCCCCGGCCCGGACGCGCCGGGCGACCCCGCGCGCACGCACGCGCAAGGTGAATCCCACCCCCGAGCTGGCCGCCGAGTACTACCGGCGGCTGCGGCGCGCGTACCCCGACGCCAAGTGCGCGCTCAACCATCGCAACGCCTTCGAGCTCCTCGTCGCGACCATCCTGAGCGCCCAGTGCACCGACGCGCGCGTCAACATGGTCACCCCTGCCCTCTTCGCCGCCTACCCCGACGCGCGCGCCCTCGCCGACGCCGACCCCGCCGACGTGGAGCAGCACATCAAGAGCACCGGCTTCTTTCGGAGCAAGACCAAGAGCCTCATCGGCATGGCGCGCGCCCTCGTCGAGCGTCACGGCGGCGACGTCCCCGCCTCGATGGACGCCCTCACCAAGCTCCCCGGCGTCGGGCGCAAGACCGCGAACGTCATCCTCGGCAACGCCTTCGGTCGCAACGAAGGCATCGTCGTCGACACGCACGTCACCCGCCTCGCCAACCGGCTCGGCCTCACCACCCAGCACGACCCCGTGAAGATCGAGAGCGACCTCATGGCGCTCTTCCCCAAGCGGCAGTGGACCATGCTGTCGCACCTCCTCATCGAGCACGGGCGCCGCGTCTGCATCGCGCGCACCCCCAAGTGCCCCGACTGCCCCCTCGCCGATCTCTGCCCGTCCTCCACCGTATGACACCAGCACGACGCTACTGGCTCGTGAAGTCCGAGGCCGACTGCTTCTCCTGGGACGACCTCTGGAACGCCCCGCGGCGCACCACCTTCTGGGACGGCGTGCGCAACTACCAGGCGCGCAACATGCTGCGCGACCAGTTCAAGAAAGGAGACCTCGTCTTCTTCTACCACTCGAACGCGGACCCCACCGCGATCGTGGGCGTGTGCGAGGTCGTGCGCGAAGGCTACCCCGATCACACCGCGTTCGACCCCAGGAAGCAGCACTTCGACCCCAAGAGCGATCCCGACAAGCCCACCTGGTACATGGTCGACCTGAAGGCCAAGGAGCCCTTCCGGCGCCCCGTCACGCTCGCCGAGCTGCGCACCGTCCCGGGACTCGAGCGCATGGTGCTGCTGCAGAAAGGGAGCCGGCTCTCCGTGCAGCCGGTCACCGAGAAGGAGTGGCAGATCATCTATCGGCTCGGCATGACGGCCGAGGCGCCACGGGCGCGCGGTGCTGCATCGAAGGCGCGGAGTCGCTAGCTTACGCATCGTGCCGCGCGCCATCGCGCTCGCGCCCATTCGTCATCAGCCACGCAGGATGCCATGAAGAAAGCCACCTTCGAGACTGACCGCGGCACCATCGTCGCGGAGTTGTACGACGCCGACGCCCCCAACACCGTGGCGAACTTCGAGAAGCTCGCCAACAGCGGGTTCTATGACGGCGTGAAGTTCCACCGCGTCCTCCCCGGCTTCGTCGCGCAGGGAGGCGATCCGCTGTCGCGCGACCTCCCGCCCGGGGACCGGCGGATCGGCACCGGCGGGCCCGGGTGGACGATCAAGTGCGAGACGGAGAACAACCCGCACACGCACGAGGTCGGCGCACTCTCCATGGCGCACGCCGGGAAGGACACCGGGGGGAGCCAGTTCTTCATGGTGCTCAACGAGCAGAGCACGCGCCACCTGAACGGTGTGCACACCGTGTTCGGCAAGGTGATCGAAGGGCTTGACGTGATGCAGCGGATTCAGCAGAACGATGTAATGACCAAGGTGCGCGTCGCCTGACGCGCCTCCTATTCACCGAGAACGAGGACCAACACGCATGGCACCACCACTTGCGGGGGACAAGCCGGCCGGGTTTACCGGGCTCGCGGTTGGCGCGGTGATTCTGGCCGCCGCGCTCTACACCATCGTGCACCTCACGAACGTGCACTACGCCAACCAGCACGAGCGTACGCCGGCCGCGGCCGAGTCGCACTAACGCCTTGCCCCCAGTGCACCAGCGGCCGTCGCCCCATCGGGGTTGACGGCCGCTGTTTTCGTGGTATCTTACTAACCCGTCAGTCATTTTGAGGCGCCCCACAGCGGGCGCCTTTATTTCTGAAACAAAGTGACTGAAAAGTCGGTTAGTTAGAGGCCGTATGTTCACCAGCCATTCTCACCACGGACAAGAGCCGCGTTGGCGGCGCCTCCCCGAGGAGCGGCCTCGACAGATCATCGAGGCCGCGTTCGAGGTGTTCGGCGAACACGGGCTCGCGGCCGCACGCCTGGAGGACATCGCCAAGGCGGCCGGCGTCTCCAAGGGGACCATCTACCTCTACTTCCCCAACAAGGAAGCGCTCTTCTGCGAGATGATCCGCCAGGTGGTCGGCGAGTCGCTGACCCAGGCGCAGGCGCGGGTCACGGAGAACGCCAACTCCGCCACCGTGCAGCTCCGCGAGTACATGCGCGTCCTCTGGGACTACGTGCGCTCGCCCGTCTTCGAGAAGGTCTATCGGCTGGTCCAGGGGGATCTCCAGAACTTCCCCGGGCTGCTCCAGTTCTGGATCCAGGAGATTCCGCTTCGCTCGATGACGGCCGCGGCGGGGATCATCCGTCGGGGGATCGAGACCGGAGAGTTCCGGGCGGTCGACCCGGACGCCGCCGCGCGCATGCTCCACGCGATCCTGCACAAGCACGGGATCTGGTGCGTGCAGCGGGAACGGAACCTCTTCCTCACGCAGTTGACTGACGACGAAGTGTTCCAGCAGGTGCAGGAGTTCGTGCTTCACGCCCTCTTACCGAACCCGAACGCCCCCGCGGGGGCAGCTCAGGAATGACCGAACCTTCACGACTCACTCGCCGCGCGATCGCTGCGTTCGCGCTCGCTGCGGCGTTGTTTTCCGTGCGCGCGGCCGGCGCGCAAGACACGACGCTCTCGCGCCCGCTCACGATGGGGGACGCGGCGCGCCTCGCGGCCCGGCAGAGCGCCGCGGCCGAAGCGGCGCGGTATCGCGCGGACCAGGCGTCGGCGCGCGTCACGCAGGCGCGCGCTGCGCTCCTCCCCGACATCTCGGCGGCGACCATCGGGAACGGCCGGAGCTTCAACACCGCGACCTTCGGCGTCCCCTTCCCCGGGTTCGACCCGAACGGGGAAGTGATCAGTGGGGTTAACACGATCGACGTGCGCGGCCGCGTGCAGATGAACCTCCTCGACTTCGGCGCGCTGGGGCGGGCGCGGAGCGCGCAGAGCGCCGCCCGCGCGAGCCAGGCCGACGCCGTGAGCGCCGCCGAGCAGGCTGCCGCGCTCGCGGCCACGGCGTACCTC
>JADGGM010000286.1 GCA_019689955.1 Gemmatimonadaceae bacterium | reverse complement strand
GCTCGAGGGGGAGCAAGGGCGCGTGTGGGTGGGGTGCAACGTGGAGAACGCGTCGTCCGGTGCGACGATCTGCGCCGAGCGCGTGGCCCTGGGGTCGGCCATCGCCCAGGGGGACCGGACGTTCGAGCAGCTCGTCATCGTCACCGAGGCCGAGCGGCCCACGCCACCGTGCGGGCTCTGCTTGCAGGTGCTCGCGGAGCACGCGCCCACCCTCTCGATCGTGAGCTGTACCCGCGGCGGCGCCGAGGCGCGATGGTCGGTCGCCGAGTTGCTGCCGCACCCGTTCAACGCTCAATCGCTCGATCGTTCATGAAGCTCGGCCGCCTCTTCGACGTGGAAGGTGGGAGTGTCCGTTTTGCGTAAGCCCTGGCGCGCGATCGCGCTCATCCTCGGGCTCGTCCTCGGCGCTGCCGCGTGCCAGGAAAACCTCGCCGGGGGCGCCGCCTGCCCGTCGCTCTGTCCCGACACGCTCACCGTGAAGGACACGCTGCTCACTGCCAGCGAGATGATCGACACGGAGGCGACCATCGCCGGTCTCCCCCCGCTCGGCGGCGAGCAGCAGATCCTCATCGCCAATTACACGCAGGGCGGGCTCCCCATCCAGAGCGTCGCCGTCCTGCGGTTCGACTCGCTCGTCCGCGTGTTCCCGGACACCGACACGACCCACGCCCGTCGCCCGCTCGAGAGCTTCGACTCGGCCGGCGTGAGCATCAGCGTGCTCGCGCCCCCGACCGGGCAGGACACCGTCTACATCGCCGGGGACAGCATCACCTTCTTGCTGTACGACGTCGACACCGCCGCCGCAGAGCTCGACACCGCCGCCGTGCACGCGAAGCTCGCCGCGCCGCCCATCTCCTCGATCACCCTCGCGCGCGACTCCGCGACCGGGCGGAGCGTCAGCATCCCCATCGACTCCGGGTTCATCGGCCAGCACGTGCGCGCCGGCAAGCGCATCCGGCTCGCCGTCGCCGTCACGAACCGCGAGGGGAAGAACGTCCGCGTCCGCATCAACACCTCGGACGCGAGCAGCGGCGCCGCGGCGCTCTTCTACGTCGCGCACGCCGACACGAGCCGGACCTTCGTCAGCCGGACCGTCAACACGCGCGGGAGCGACGGCGGGGCGCCCATCCCCGGGCTCGCTGACTACATGCTCGTCCTGCAAGGCACTCCGCCCCCCCCGCCCGGGATCCTCGCCGCGGGCGGGATCCCGGCGAGCCGCGCGCTCATCCGCTTCAACCTCCCGCCGCAGTTGGTGGACTCGACCACGCAGATCGTGCGGGCGAACCTCATCCTCCACCAGCAGGGGAGCCCCGCGTTCACCAGCACCGACACCATGGCGCTGGCGGTCCGCGTGGTGCGCGCCACGCCCGACGTGAGCGACCTCCTCACGGCGAGCCTCATCTCGGCCGCGCCGTCGTCGCTCAACATCGCGCTCTTCCCGCGCACGATCGCGCCCACCGCGATCCAGGCGGACACCATCCCGCTCGTCGGTGTCTTCAACTTCTGGAAGACGGAGGGGATCGGGAAATCGCAGCGTGCGATCCTCCTCACGTCGTCGCTCGAGAACATCGATCCGCGGCAGTATTACTTCTACTCCGGCGCGGCGGCCGACCCGAACCTCAGGCCGCAACTGCGCATCACCTACGTGCCCAAGAGCGACTTCGGACTCCCGTGACCTCCATGCGCCTCACACTCCTCGCGCTGCTCGTGCTCGGCGCCCCGGCGGCCAACGCCCAGGGGACGCTGAGCACGCAGGGCTTCGGCTACCCCCCGGGCCAGCTCTCCGCGCGCGCCGCGGCGATGGGGGGCGGGATCGCCGAGACCGACCCGTTCTCCCCGCTCAACCCCGCCGCGCTCGCCGACTGGGGGCGACCCGGGTTCTACATACAGTACTCCCCCGAGTACCGGAGCGTCTCGTCCCCCGGGCACGAGGACAACACCATGACCGCGCGCT
This sequence comes from Gemmatimonadaceae bacterium, assembly GCA_019689955.1. Lineage (GTDB taxonomy): Bacteria > Gemmatimonadota > Gemmatimonadetes > Gemmatimonadales > Gemmatimonadaceae > JADGGM01. The sequence goes on along the minus strand of JADGGM010000286.1, from coordinate 3,112 downwards.
TCCCCGTGCTCGGCGGCGCGCTCACCATCGGCCAGCGTGCCGTGATCGGCGTCTCCTCGTCCACCCTGCTCGACCGCACGTGGCAAACCCAGCGCACCGGGGTCGACCCCACCTCGGGGAGCGGCGTGCAGTTCACCGAGAGCTTCCGGAGCGACGGCGCCATCAACGACACGCGCGTCGCCCTCTCCGTGAACATCGCACACGGCCTCTGGATCGGCGTCGGCGGCCACGCCTTCAGCGGCGACAACCAGCTCCGCATCACCCGCACCAGCGCCGACACCACGTCGGCGAACTTCGACCAGAAGTCGAAGCTCAGCTACGCCGGGAGCGGGGCGAGCGCGGGGATCGTCTGGCAGCCCGCCTCGCACCTCACCCTCGCCGTCTCCGGGCGGTTGGGTGGGCGCATCACCTCGTACCGGAACGACACGACCCTCACGCACGCTGACGTACCGAAACGGCTCGGCGGCGGGGCCACCTTCTCCCTCCCGGGGCTGGTCGTGAGCGCGCGTGCGGACTGGGAAGGGTGGTCGAGTCTCGCCCCGCTCGGCACGCCCGGGCTCGGCGTGGTCGACGCGTGGGATTACGGCGTGGGTGCGGAGGTCGCCGGCCCCACCTTCCTCGGCGCGGCACTTCCGTTGCGTGTCGGATATCGGCACCGGACCCTTCCGTTCACCGTCGACGGCACGGAGGTCCGCGAGAACACCTTCTCGGTCGGTGTCGGCGTCCCGATCTCCCGCGGCCGCTCGCGCATCGATCTCGGATTCCAGCGCGCGAATCGTGGAACGATCGAGGGAATCTCCGAGCACGCCTGGACCTTCAACGCGGGCTTCATGGTCCGGCCCTGAGCCCGTGCCCGATCACGCGACGCAATCGCCGTTGATCCTCGTCGCGGACGACGTCCCCGCGAACGTGGAGCTGCTCTACGACCAGCTCGCAACCCTCGGCTATCGCGTCGCCAGCGCGTGCGACGGCCCGTCCGCCATGGCCGCGTGCTTCGAGCTGCGCCCCGATCTCTGCATCCTCGACGTCGCCATGCCCGCGGGGAGCCTCGGGTGCGACGACCGGTCCACCGGCTTCGAGGTGTGCCGCCGCATCAAGCGCGACCCGCGCACCGCGCGCATCCCCGTCATCTTCGTCACCGCGCTCAACGACACCACCGATCGCGTGAAGGCGATCGAGGCCGGCGGCGACGACTTCCTCACCAAGCCGCACAATCGCCAGATCCTGAGCGCGCGCGTGCGCTCCCTCCTCCGCCTCAAGTTCGCCACCGACGCGCTGGAGGAGAGCTACCGGAAGCTGCGTGAGCTGGAGAAGGTGCGCGATGATCTCATGAAAATGATCGTGCACGACCTCAAGACCCCGCTCACCTCCGTGCTCGCCTCGCTCGAGATGGTGATCGACGGCGACTTCGGCCCGGTGAGCGAAGGGATGCGCCGCGCGCTCAGCGACGCCGAGGGGAAGGCGGAAGACCTGCTCGCGCTCATCGAAGATCTCCTCGAAGTCGCCCGCATCGAGGAGACCGAGATCCAGCTCGACCTCGCCCCGCTCGCCCCCCAGGCGATGCTCGCGGAGCTGGTGCAGGACTGGTCCGTGCGCTTCGCCCAGGAGCACGTCGACGTGACGATCGACGTGGCCGAGGATGCGCCCGTGTTCTACGCCGACAAGGGGCTGCTCAAGCGCGTCTTCTCGAACCTCATCCAGAACGCGATCACCCACACCGCGCGCGACGTGCGCATCGCGCTCTCCGCGCGCCGCGACACGCACGGCGGCGGGGTGCTGTTCACCGTGGCCGACAACGGGCCCGGGATCCCGTCGGAGTACCACGAGGTGATCTTTCGCAAGTTCGAGCGGTTGAAGCGCCCTGAGGCCCCGCGCGTGCGAAGCTCCGGGCTCGGGCTCGCCTTCTGCAAGCTCGCGGTGGAGGCGCACGGCGGGCGGATCTGGGTGCAGAGCAGCGAAGGGCGGGGGAGCCAGTTCCACGTCGCGCTCCCGTTGGAGGCACCGGCCGCGCCGGAGCTCGGCAGGGGGTTCGGGTGAGAGTGTACCTCGCCACCTTCGGCTGCCGGGCGAACCACTACGACACCGAGATGGCGCGGGCGATGCTCGAGGCGGGGGGCGCGGCGGTCGTGTCGTCCCCCGCCGACGCCGACGTGGCCGTGGTGAACAGTTGCGCCGTCACCGCGCAGGCCGAAGCCGACCTCCGCCAGCACGTGCGCCGCGCCGCGCGCGCGAACCCCGCGTTGCGTACCACCGTCATCGGCTGTGCCGCGGCGCTCGACCGCGGCGCGATCCGCGCGCTCCCCACCGTGGAGCACGTGATCGGCGGCGCCGACCTCCCCGCGCTCGCCGCCGCGCTCGGGCTCGACCCCGCGCTCGCCGCGCGCCGCCCCGCCGCGCAGACCGGCGCGCGCGCCCTGCTCCGCATCCAGGACGGGTGCGACGAGCACTGCACCTTCTGCGCGACCACCCTCGCCCGCGGCGCCAACCGCTCGCGCCCTATCGCGACGCTCCTCGAAGAGGCCACGGCGCTCGCCGAGCACCACCCCGAGATCGTGCTCACCGGCGTGCACATCGGGAGCTACGGCCGGGACCTCGGCACCTCGCTCGGCGAACTGGTCGAGCAGCTCGTGCGCGCGGTGCCGCGGGCGCGCTTCCGGCTCTCCTCCGTGGAGGCGACCGAGGTCGACGATCGGCTCCGCGAGCTCCTCACCTCGCCCGGGAGCGGGCTCGTGCCGTACCTCCACACGCCGCTCCAGTCCGGATCGGACCGTGTGCTCAAGCGCATGGGGCGCCACTGGTACACCGCCGCGAGCTACGCGCACGCCATCGAACGTCTCGTACGCGATGCGCCCGTGTTCGGGCTCGGTGCCGACATCATCGCCGGGTTCCCTGGAGAGACGGAACACGACCATCGCGCCACGCTGGCGCTCGTCGACGCGCTCCCCTTCACGGCACTGCACGTGTTCCCGTACTCCGTGCGTCCCGGGACCGCGGCCGTGCGGTTGCCGGAGCGCGTGAGCCCGGCCGACATCACCCAGCGCGCGCGCGAGCTGCGCGCAGCCGGCGCGGCGAAGAGCGCCGCCCATCGCGCCGCGCGGCACGGCGGTGTCGC
>JADGGM010000285.1 GCA_019689955.1 Gemmatimonadaceae bacterium | reverse complement strand
CGCCCCCACCGCCCCCGGCACCACGGTGATGCAGTTGAGCAGTGAGAACGCGCGCCGGTCGAGGTTCTGGCTGGTGACGTACTCCACCGCCTGCCACCGCGTGACGAGGTTGACGCGATTGCCGACCTTCGCGTTCCCCGCCACGGCCCCCACCGTGGGATCGTGCAGCGGCTCCACCAGCTCGGCCACGGTGTTGGGCGCGAAGATCGTGTCGGCGTCCAGGCAGATCACGATCTCCCCGCGCGCGCGCGCGAGCCCGTAGTTGAGCGCGCTCGCCTTCCCGCCGTTCGGCTTGCGGTAGATGGAGACACGCGGGTGATCGCCGAACGCCGCGCGCGCCACCTCGTACGTCGCATCCGGCGAGCCGTCGTCGACGACCACGACCTCCAGCTCCCCAGGGTACTGCTGCGTGACGAGGCTCCGGATCGTCGACACGATCACGCGCTCTTCGCGGTACGCGGGGACGATCACGCTCACCGGCGGCGCGTACGTGATGGCGGCGCCGGGGTCCTGGTGTCGTTTGAGCCGCTGCACCACGGCGAGCGTCGTGATGAAGAGGAGCCGCGCGACGCCGAGCACCAGCGCGCCCATGAAGATCCAGTACATCCCCCACTCGAGGAACCCGACCGCCCCGAAGAAGAAGAGATCACCCGCGCGGGCGAGCCAGCTGCGCGCCGGGAGCGGGGGCATCGCCAGGTCGCGCGGGATCCCCACCAGCTCGGAGACCGTGACCAACGTGTCGCCGCGCGCGCGGAGCGAGTCGATGAGCGGCCCCAGCGCGGCCACGGTCTGCGAGCGGTTCCCGCCGCCGTCGTGGAGGAGGATGACGTTCCCGCGCCAGCGCTGGGCGAGCACGGTGTCGATGATCGTCCGCACTCCCGGCGACTGCCAATCCTCGGCGTCGATGCGGAGGCCAACGGTGAGGTAGCCGCGGTCGCTCGCGATCCCCACCGGCACGAGCTCGTCCGCCGTCGTCGGCTCGGCGTCCCCGAAGTACGGCGGGCGGAAGAACGCCGTGCGCCGGTCGAGGATCGCTTCCACGAGCCGCTCGGTCGCGTCGAGCTGCAGCTTGGTGAGCTTCGTGATGTACGGGCTCGGGATCCCGAGGTTGGGGTGCGTGAAGGTGTGGTTCCCGATCTCGTGCCCCTCGTTCCAGATGCGCCGGAGGAGCGGGAGGTGCGCTTCCGCGTTCTCTCCCACGATGAAGAACGTGGCCGGCGCGTGGCGCGAGGCGAGCGTGTCGAGGATCTGCGGCGTCCACCGGCCGTCGGGCCCATCGTCGAAGGTGAGCGCGACGCGGTGCGGGCTGTCGCCGTAGCGGCGGATGATGTACGGCGTCGCGTACGACGTCACCCGTTCGTCGGTGACGAGGCGCGTGACGGGATCGACGCGGACCGTGCGGCGCCCCGCGGTGGGGCGGGCGCGCATCTCGAGGATCTCCCCGGTGGAACCCGTCGGCTGGAACTCCACGTCGTACCCCGGGGGGACGATCGCGAGGCGCTGGGCCGGGGCGTCGATCCCCGTGCGGCCGAGCACCGACCAGATGGCCGGGTCTTCCGCGCCGAGCCGCCAGACCGCGTGCCCCGCCACACCGAGCGCCTCCCCCGCCAGGATCTGATTGTACGCCGTGACCGCATCGAGGTACCACGCCACGTGGTCCGTGGAGTCCGGATCCCGCCACGTCGCGTACGGGTTGAGCGCGGCGGAGTCGAAGTGGATCGCCGCGGGGAGCCCATCCTGCTGCGCGTCACGGACGTGCGCCATCACCTCCTGGAACGTGAGCCCCGCGCCGTTGGTGGTCGTGTCGCCGTCGTTCCAGTCGTACCCGTAGGCGCCGATCGTGAGGATCGCCTTGGAGGGCGGGACCACGCGCAGGAGCCGCCGCGCGCTCCGCACGTACCATGACTGGCTCGCCACCGGCCCCGGATCTCCCTTCCCGTAGTGCTCGTCGTACAGCATGAGGAAGAGCTTGTCGTCCACCGCGGCGTAGCGCGCGAGCTCGCGATCGGTGTCGTTGAACGAGACCGCCTGCGTGACGAGCCGGCCGTACGGCGCGAGGCGCGCCTTGAGATCGCGGGCAAACGCGGCCACCGCGCCGGTGAGGTCCGGCGGCACCTCTTCGAAGTCGAGCGTCACCCCCTCGAGCCCGTAGTGCAGCACGCTGTCCTGGAGCTGCGCGATCGCGCGCGCGCGTGCCGCCGGGGTGGCGAGCATGTGGCGCAGCAGCCCCGGGCTCCACCGCGGGGCGGGCTTGGCGGTGGAGTCGTAGTTCTCGACCATCAGGAAGAGCCGCGGGCGCTGGCGCTCGTCAGGGAACTGCTGGGCGAGCGTGTACGGCACGCGCCGGTCGATGCGCATGCGGAGCGAGTCTCCCCCGGGCGCGATCGACGCCCACTCGCAGATGATCCAGTCGAGATCGTCCGCGTGCGCCTTGAGCGCGGCGAAGGAGTTGTCGTCCCAGTTCACGTAGAAGCCGGCGACGATCGCCTGTCCCGGCGCCGCGCGCTTTCCGCCGCGGTGTCGCCCCTTCAGCGGCAGGAGGTCCGGCTGGATCGACGGCGGCGCGTGGTGCTTCCGCAGCTCGAACCAGAGCTGGAGCCGCTTGGCGAGCCGCTCGCGCTCGAGCTTGCTCACCGCGAGGTGCGGCGCCTGCCCGAACCGCCCCTCGCTGAGCGGGAGCGCCGGCGGGAGCGGCGGCACCAGGAGCCCGATGACGACCGCGGCCGCAGCGAGCGAGGAGACGACCCCGACGATGAGCGTGAACAGCCGGATGCGCCGCCAGCGACGCCCGCTCTCATCGAGGAAGACCGGTGCTGGCGAGCGCGGGGAAGGAGTGATGGCGGTCATGCAGGGGGAGCTCCGGCCCGGAATATACCCCGATCATCCCCGTTTTGCGCAGCGGAACAGATGAGCCGCCTTCCAAACAGTCCGGCGACAGCTCATGCACAGAAAAAATTAGCGAAGACTCATGAGCGAATTCTAACCTTATGTCAATAAATAAGTTACGTCGTTTGACGATGGTCTTCTAATGAGAGATCGGCGCTGCATCGCTTTTTTTCGCGCGCCGCGAACCTCTGGCGTCACTGATCTCTGCAAGGAAAGGAGGGACGTATGTCCCAGCATCATATTGCCGCCGACAGCCGTAGCTCGGCCGAGTCGTTGGTCGGCCGGATCACTCGTCGGACCTCGCGGTGGTGGAGGACGACCGCCGTCGGCGTCGCGATCTGGGGCGTCGCGTGCTCCGGCGCGGGGAGCGGGAGCCCGACCGGACCCGGACACGTGGCAGAGCACTCGGGCTCCGACTCGCTCGCGGTGCCGGACTTCGTGTTCGTGTCCGACGCGAGCGGCGTGGATCAGCTCTATCGCTACACCGGCGGAACGATCACCCGCCTCACGCACTCCGACCTCCCCGACACCGATCCGCAGAGCGCCGCGGGGCGCCTCGTGTTCACGTCGTTCCGCGACGGCAACGGCGAGGTGTACATCGCGACGCTCGATGGCGACAGCGCGACACGGCTCACCACGAGCGACGGCGACGATCGCGAGCCGGCGTTGAGCCCGGACGGCGCGCGCATCGTGTTCGTGAGCGACCGGAGCGGGGTGCCGCGCCTCTGGATCATGGACGCGACCGGCGCGCACCAGGCCGCGCTGGCCACGGGGTCGGCGGGGTACACGCCGGAGCGCGCCCCCACGTGGAGCCCCGACGGCGCGCAGATCGCCTTCACCTCCACGCGCTCGGGGATCTCGCAAGTGTACCTCGTGGCGCCGACGGGTGGGAACGCCGTGCAGCTCACGCACGAGAGCGGCGGGGCGTTCGATCCGGCCTGGAGCGCCGACGGGACGCAGATCTACTACGCCGCGGGGAGCAGCCCGACGCGCATCCGCGTGATCACGGTGGCCACGGGCGCGGCGAGCGACTACGCGCAGCTCGGCGGCGACGCGCCGCCGTCGCTCGGCGAGCCCGCGTGCACGGCGACGATCTGTCTGGCGGTCCGCGGCGCGTACGGGACCACGGGGGACATCGTCGCCTACCCGGGGCCCAACACGCACGGCACGACACTCGTGGGGACCGGGGCGAACGAGCACAGCCCGGCGTTCCTCGTTCCTTGAGCGCGACGCACCGCCTTTTCGATAGGGACGCCGACAGAATGTACTACGAAGTACCGATCGATCCGCTGCGCGCCGTGGACGCGCCCGCGGCCACCGCCGCGGCGGCCGACACCCGTATTCTGCTCGTCGATGACGATGAGACCGTGCGCCGCTCCCTCGGGCGACTCCTGCACCTCCGCGGCTACACCATCGAGACCGCGGCCTCCGCGGCCGACGCGCTCGCGGTCCTGCGCCCCGGCGCGTTCGCCGTGATGCTTGCGGACATCCGCATGCCGCAGATGACGGGGCTGGAGCTGCTGTCCAGGGCGCTGGCCACGGACCCGGATCTGGCCGTCGTCATGCTCACCGCGGTCGCCGACGCGCGCACGGCGACGGAGGCGCTGTCCGCGGGGGCGATGGACTATCTCACCAAACCGATCGACGCCGCGCAGATCGAGACGACGCTGCAGGGGGCGATCAAGACGCGGCGCCTCCGCATCCAGCAGCGGCAGGTGGACCAGTACGTGCGCGAGGAGGTGGCGGCGCGCGTGCGCGAGCTGGAGGAGCGGCAGGCGGAGCTCCGCGCGCTCACGGTGCGCGTGGCCCAGACGCTCGTGAACGCGATGGAGGCGAAGGACCCGTACATGCGCGATTGCTCGCACCGCGTGAGCGCGCTCGCCGCCTCGATCGCCGAGGAGCTGGGGCTCGACGCCGACACGGTGGAGGCCGTGCGCCTCGCCGGGCGGCTGCACGACGTGGGGAAGATCGGGATCCGCGAAGCGGTGCTCAACAAGCCCGGGAAGCTCACCCCCGAGGAGTACGCGCACGTGAAGACGCACGTGGAGATCGGGATGGAGATCCTGGCACCGCTCCGCCACCTGGGCGTGGTGCTGGACTACGTGCACGACCACCACGAGCACTACGACGGCTCCGGGTACCCGCGCGGGCTGGCCGGGGAGGCGATCTCGATCGGCGGGCGGATCCT
>JADGGM010000284.1 GCA_019689955.1 Gemmatimonadaceae bacterium | reverse complement strand
GGAAAGGGGGGATCGTTCCACGGGGGGAGGCGGCCGGCGGCGCGCCCGGCTCGGCCGGCCTCCGCCTCGCGGACCCCATACGCTCGCGGGCGCCGGGCGGGACATGGCAGCAGATGCGATACGTGGCCCGCCCCTTGCGACCGCGCCCTGGTCCGCTCGAACGCTCCGATGGATGACTTCCACTCGCTCGTGCAGCGAAGGAGGACGTGTGGCCGAGATCCCCGTACAACCCAAGCGAGGGCCACGCGCCTGGGTGTGGATTGTAGCACTGATCGTTCTCGCGATCATCCTGTGGCTCGTCTTCGGCAGCCGGCAGCAGCGGCCCGCGATCACGACGGGCGCCGTCCCCGCGACGCAGCTCGCGCCGGGCGTGGCGGTCCGCGCGGTGGCGTGATGGAGGCGCGGCACAGCGCCGCAACGTGACGACGTGTGTTCCGTGTGGGCACGCGCGCCGAACGCGTAATAGCAGGAGAGGTCAGGAGGTATGGAGATGGCACAGAACCGAGAGCACATCGACCGCACGGCGGGCACGTCCGGCACGACCACGACCCCCCGTCTCGCCCGCCTCAGCGACGTGGACTACGAGGTGGCCGATGGCTACCCCAATCCGAGCGGGTGGGACGTCAAGGCCGGTGGCACGAACGGCCAGACGATCGGCAAGGTCGACGATCTGCTCGTCGACCTGGACGCGCAGCGCGTCCGCTACCTGATCGTGAAGCTCGATGAGAACGTCGTGCGCGTGAAGGGTCGCACGATCCTCATCCCGGTCGGCGTCACGCGGCTGGACGACGAGCGTGACGACGTGCTCGTCCCGAACCAGAGCGCCGAGACGCTGATCGGGCTTCCGCCGTACGAGGCCGGGCGGTTCTCGCGCGAGTACGAGAACCAGATCCGCGAGCGGCTGGCTGGAACGAGCGCGACTGCGGCGGCGGCCGGGAGCGAGTACTACACGCCCGACCTGTTCGGCGAGCAGGAGCTGTTCCGCCGGCGCGGGATGCAGGGGGCGGGGGAGCAGGAGCGGCGGATCCCGCGGGCGGAGGAGGAGCTCGCCGTCGGGAAACGCCCCGTGGAATCGGGGGAGGTCGACGTCCGCAAGACGGTGGAGAGCGAGCGCGTCACACGGCAGGTCCCGCTCGCGCATGAGGAAGTGGAGGTGGAGCGCCGCGCCGCATCCGGGGCACCGACCGAGGGGGGCGAGTTCAAGGAAGAAGAGATTCGCATCCCGGTGATGTCCGAGGAGGCCGTCGTCGAGAAGCGGCCGGTCGTCAAGGAGGAGTACATCATCCGCAAGCGGGTGGCGCGCGAGACGCGGCCGGTGGAAGCCGACCTCCGCCGCGAGCGCGTGGACATCGAGCAGACGCGTGGGGAGAGGGGACGGCGGGGCGAGGAGCCGCGGGCGCCGTAGCGCCGTCGGGACGGCGCGCCGGATCGGCGCGGGCCGCCCTTGGTCCGAGGAGCTCCTCCGGCCGAGGACGGCCCGCTGCGTGTGTGCGCTTCGCGTGCCGCTACTCGTCGAGCCGATCGACGCTCGTGAGCACCGGGCGGATCGTGTCGAGCGGGGTGGCGAAGAGCGCGAGCTGGTCGGCGTCGGCGAACACCACCGCGAAATCGGCGGGCGCGAAGGCGCGGGCGAGACGTTGGGCGTAGGTCGCGCGGAGGAGCCGCGCGTAGTAGTCCACGTCGTAGTCGCGCGGGTCGCTCGTGGCGGCGTCGTCATCGGACGGTGCCGTGGTGCTGCCGATGAGGCCGGCCTCGCCGTTCTGCTTGCGGTAGACGCGGACGCGGTCGCCGACGCGCCACGTCGTGCGCCCGCTGGCGAGCAGCGCCTCGTACGGGAGCTCGCGCCGCTTGGCGCGCGCGGCGAGGTAGGCCCGCGGCGACTTGGTGAGGCGCACGCGCGAGGAGACGGCGTAGGTGGAGAGATCGCGCGCGCGGAGCGCGGCGAGGGTGGCCAGATACGCCTCGCGCACACCGGGGACGTCGCCGGCGAGGAGGCGGGCGATCGCGCGCCGGAGGAAGGCTTCGCCGAAGGGCTCGGCCCGGCTCGATCGGAACGCGACGCCGCGCAGGCGCAGTGTTCCATCGTAGCCGAGGAGCGCGTAGTTCTTCGGCTCGTGCGAGAGCATCGCCGCGTACCGCCCCTCGAGCTCGAGCTGCACCAGCGGCGGGAGCTGCGCCGCGACCTCGGCCACGGCGCGGCGTTCGTCCTCCTCGGTCCACGTCGGCGGGACGGCGAAGTACACGCCGTCGGTGTCGCCCTCGAGGAGCGTGACGCCGCGCTCGGCGAGGGCGCGGCAGATGAGCGCGAGCACCTCGCGGCCGCGGCGCGTCACCTCGTTGGCCGCGTGGACGTCGGCGAAGCGGGTGAGGCCGCCGGCCGCGAGGTACCCGTACGCGGAGTTGACGACGATCTTGAGCGCGGCCGACATCGCCTCGTGCGTGTGGCGCTCGGCGGAGCCCGGCGGGGCGGCGCGCGCTCTGGCCTTTGCGTCGAGGCGCTGCTCGACGAGCGCGTCGACGAGCGCGAGGAGCGCGCCGAGCCGGTCGCGCGACGGACCGATGCGGTACGTGCGCATGAGCGACGGGTACAGGCTTGCCACGTCCGCCTTCACCACGCGGTGCGCGACCCCGGTGGCGAAGAGATAGAGCGCGGCGCCGCTGTGCGGCGTCCCGTCCCCCGCCTCGTGCGCGGGGAGCGCCATCCCCGCGCGCAGGTAGGCGCGCACGAGGAGCGGGTCGAGCACGCCCGTTGCAGCGCCGGCGTCGGCGAGGCGCTCGTAGCGGCGCGGGACCATCTGCGCGAGCGCATAGGCGGCACCGCCGAGGACGCGGGAGATGGCGGCGACCTCCTCCACGTCGTCCGTCGCGTAGCGCCGCACGCGCTCGGGGTCGGTGCGGTAGGTGGCGTAGATGCGGTCGCCGGGGATGTACTCGCGATCGGGGGCGGCGAGCCCAAGGTGACGGGCGACCGCCTTGAGGCCGTGGCTGGGCAGCTCGCGCGTGGCGAAGTCGTGGCGGTGGACGGCGTCGAGCGTGTCGATCAGCTCGCGCCCCGGCGCGACGAGCCGAACGCGTCGGCGGTCCCCGGGATCGCCGAAGAGGCGCGCGGGGACGCCGCGCCAGGCTGCGCGCTGGCGGAGCCCGGGCGTGTCGATGCGGCCGAGCGCGAGGCGGACGCCGAGCGCGCGGGCGCGGTGGTCGAGGAAAGGGAGGTCGAAGCCGTGCAGGTTGTGGTTCTCGATCACGTCCGGGTCCGCGGCGCGCACGCGCGCAACGAGGCGGCGAATGAGCTCCGCTTCGGCTTCGTCGCTGTCGTTCGCCGCCTCGAGCACCTCGGTGTCGCCGGTGGGGTAGCGCACCGAGATCATGAAGATGCGATCGCGGCGCGGATCGAGCCCGGTGGTCTCGAGGTCGAACTGGAGGCGGTGCAGGCGATCGAAGGGGAGCCCGCGAAAGTACGTGCGCCCGGTGGCGACGAGGTACTGTTCCTCGGGGGGGAGGGCGAGCACGCTCTCCCGGCCCAGCTCCCCGAGGTGCGTGATGCGCCGCCCCAGCCGATCCGACGCGCCACGGAGGACCGCCGCGACGAGGGCGCGACCGTCGTCCGCGCTCACGAGGTGGCGCAACGCCCCCGGGCCATCGAGCTCGCGGTGGCGGAAGCGGGCCGTCGGATCGTCGTCGCGGCCGAGGCGAGGGCCGAGGTGGCGGAGGTCCTCGATGTGCTCGAGGAGGAGCCAGGGGCGGAAGCGCTCCTCCTCGCAGACCAGCGTATCCGTTTCGGTGAGGCGCCGCCAGACGAGCGCGCGGCCGTCCGCGGTCGCGTGGACGGAGACGATCCCCGGGGTGGGATCCCACCCCCACAACCACTCGTCGGTGCGGTGCCTCACGGGCCGATCGAGGTGCGTGGGAACTTCCTGCCGAGTGTGCGCACTGTATCCCAGATGTCGTTGGCGAAGGTCCACCGTCGAGAACGCCATCCGGAAGATGGCGCCGGCATCACCGTACTCAAGGTCGAGGCCAAACATGCCTGACACGAAGAAAGTCGAGGTCCGACATGTCTGACAAGAAGATCATCGCCGTCGTCGGAGCCACCGGTGCGCAGGGTGGGGGGGTGGTGCGCGCCATCCTCGCCGACACGAACACCCCCTTTGCCGTCCGCGCGCTCACGCGTCACCCCGATTCCGACAAGGCCAAGGCGCTCGCCGCGGCGGGGGTCGAGGTGGTGCAGGCGGACCTCGACGACCAGCGCTCGCTCGAGCGCGCGTTCGCCGGGGCGTACGGCGCGTACTGCGTCACGAACTACTGGGAGTACTTCTCCGCCGATCGGGAGCTCGCGCAGGCCGGGAACATGGCGCGCGCGGCGAAGGCGGCGAACGTGCAGCACGTGATCTGGTCGACGCTCGAGGACACGCGCAAATGGGTGCCACTCGAGAGCGACCGCATGCCGACGCTCATGGAGAAGTACAAGGTGCCGCACTTCGACGCCAAGGGGGAGGCGGACCAGCTCTTCCGCGACGCCGGCGTGCCGACGACGTTCCTGGTCACGTCGTTCTACTGGGAGAACTTCATCTACTTCGGCTTGGGTCCCAAGCGGGGCCCGGACGGCGTGGTGGCGCTCACCTTCCCGATGGACGACAAGAAGCTCCCGGCGATCTCGGTAGAGGACATCGGGAAGGTCGCGTACGCGATCTTCAAGCGCGGGCGCGAGCTCATCGGCAAGACGGTCGCGATCGCGGGAGCGCACCTCTCGGGGGCGGAGATGGCGGCGGCGTTCACGCGCGCGCTGGGGGAGGAGGTGCGGTACAACAACGTCTCTCCCGACGTCTACCGGAACTTCGGCTTCCCCGGCGCCGACGACCTCGGCAACATGTTCCAGTTCAAACGCGACTTCAACGACTACTATTGCAGCGTGCGCGACGTCGCGCGGACCCGTGAATTGAACCCGGAGCTGCAGACGTTCGAGCAGTGGCTGGCCCGGCACAAGGACCAGATCCCGCTCGGCTCCTGAACCCGCGCCTCGAGGATGGTGAGCGCCTCGCCCGGCCAGGAATGTGCCCGCGGCGGCCGGGTGCGGCCCCCCCGGG
>JADGGM010000283.1 GCA_019689955.1 Gemmatimonadaceae bacterium | reverse complement strand
CCCCCCGCCCGCCCGTGGTTGCCTCGGCGGCTCGCATGCCGCAGATTGGCAGGCCCAGTTGCGGCCCGCTCACGCTTCAGGCGCGGCCGGCGAGGGTTCCCCCCTCGCTCCGCCGCGCAACGAGGGGTTCATGGCCCGAATGCACACTCGGCGACTCTCCACGGCCGACAGCGACGCACCCTCCCCGGCCGAAGCGCTCGCCGCGCTCGTGGAGCTCGCCGGGACCGACGAGGCTCGCTCCCTCTTCGCCGCCATCCGACTCTCCATCGAGCAGGACGCGGCCATGGGCGTCGAATGGGTCAAGGGCGCGCAAGTCCTGCACGACCTCGGCCAGCTCGACGACGACGAGTTTACCTACCTCGTCATGATCTTCACCGAGGAGATGGTCGGCACACGTGTCTTCACCGACCCCACCCTCACCGACCTCATGGCGCGCATCGAGGCCATCGAACGCGAGCACGGGCTGAGCGAGGACGAAACCTGGTCCGTCGGCACCGGCCCCACCGAGTGGGAATCACTCCAGCAGGCGTGGGACAACGAGTTCGATCGCCAGTGGGCCCAGCTCCTCCGCGACCTCGGCGAGCCGGAGATCGCCTCCCAGATGACCGCCGGACGCGATCTCCTCGACGCCCGTGAAGAGCGCGGACGCGCCTTCTTCTTCGGCCCCTTGGAGGAAGACGGCGAGTAGTCGCACCCCCCGCATGGATCTTGCGCGCCAGGATCGCCCCACCGGAGGGCGATCATGCTCCGTCGCACGCTGCGCAAGGTCGGGGAGGCGCTCGCACGCTGGCCCGTTGCCCAACAGCTCCGCGGAACCCCGCTCGGCGAGGCCGCCCTCACCGCGCGCACTCGCTCGCTTCACTCCCGCCTGCACGACGTCCGCACCGTCGCCAGCGTCTGCCCCTACTGCGCCGTCGGCTGCGGCACCCTCGTCCACGTGCGCAACGACGAGGTGATCGACATCGAGGGGAACCCCGAAAGCCCCATCAACCAGGGCACCCTCTGCCCCAAAGGCGCCGACACCTTCCAGTACACCGTCAACCCCGACCGGCTCACCACCGCGCTCCATCGCCGGCCGTACGGCACCACCTGGGAGCCCGTCGACCTCGAGTGGGCCATGCGCCGCATCGCGCACCTCGTGCGCGAGACGCGCGATCGCACCTTCATCGACCGCGACGACGCCGGCCGCATCGTGCGCCACACCCCCGCGATCGGGTTCCTCGGCGGCGCCGCGCTCGACAACGAGGAGAACTACCTCATCAAGAAACTGTGCGTCGGCGCAGGAATCGTGTTCGTCGAGAACCAGGCCCGGATATGACACTCCGCCACCGTCCCCGGTCTGGGGACCCCACTCGGACGTGGCGGCGCGACCACCTTCATCCGCGACCTCGCGAACGCGAACTGCATCCTCATCATGGGGTCGAACTTCGCCGAGTGTCACCCCGTGGGGTTCCGCTTCGTCATGCGCGCCCGCGAGCACGGCGCCGAGATCATCCACGTGGACCCGCGGTTCAGCCGCACCTCCGCGTGCGCCACTCAGTACGTCCAGATCCGCGCCGGCACCGACATCGCCTTCCTCGGTGCGCTCATCCACCTCGTCCTGCGGAGCGAGCGGTGGGCGAACGACCCGTTCTTCCGGGACTACGTCCTCCACTTCACCAACGCCGCCACCATCGTCGAGCGCGACTTCCGCGACGTCTCGGAGCTCGGCGGCTACTTCTCCGGATGGGAAGGAGACTGGTACTGCCCCGATAGCTGGCAGTACGAGGGGACGCAGCGCGTGGTCCACCTCAACGCGCACTACAAGGAGCTCTGCGCCTTCATGTCGATGCAGTCGGACAGCGTGCACGGCGGGCGCACCATCGGCGGGCCGCCGCCCCGCGACGAGACGCTCACGAACCCGCGGTGCGTGCTCCGCATCCTCGATCGCCACTTCGCGAGCTACACCCCCGAGGCCGTCTCCGCCATCTGCGGCGTCCCGGCCGAGCAGATCGTGCGCGTGGCCGAGACGATGCTGGAGAATTCCGGGAGCGACCGCACCACCAACATCGCCTACGCCGTCGGGTGGACCCAGCACACCACCGGCCCGCAGATCATCGCCGCCGCCGCGATCCTACAGCTCCTGCTCGGCAACATCGGTCGCCCCGGCGGCGGGATCCAGGCGCTGCGCGGCCACGCCACCATCCAGGGCTCCACCGACATCCCGACGCTCTACGACCTCCTCCCGGGCTACCTCCCCATGCCCACCCACCTCGCCACGCACGCCACCCTCGACGACTACATCGCCAACGAAGGCGGCTCGGCGGGGCAGTGGGCGTACATGCGACGATATCTCGTCTCCCTCCTCAAAGCGTACTACGGCGACGCCGCCACGCCGGAGAACGACTTCGGGTACGACTTCCTTCCGCACATCACCGGCGACCACTCGCACTTCCCGATGTTCGTCGCGATGCACGAGCGGACGCTGGAGGGGCTCGTCCTCATGGGGCAGAACCCCGCCGTGGGCGGCCCGAACGCCGGCTACGCGCGTGACGGGATGCGCAAGCTGCGCTGGCTCGTGGTGCGCGACATCTTCCTCACCGAGAGCGCGATGGTGTGGCGCAAGGCGCCGGAGACGTGCGCGACCGAGGTGTTCGTCCTCCCCGCCGCCACCGTGGTGGAGAAGGACGGCTCCTTCACCAACACCCACCGCCTCATCCAGTGGCACGACAAAGCCGTCGAGCCGCCGCGCGATGCGCGCTCCGACGCCTGGTTCATCCATCACCTCGCGCGTCGGCTCAAGCGCCTCTACGCCGGCTCGCGCGACCCGCGCGACCGCCCCATTCAGGCGCTCACCTGGGACTATCCCACCCGCGGCCCGCACGACGATCCCGACATCGACTTCGTGCTCCGCGAGATCAACGGCTATCGGTGGGCGCCCACCTGGAGCGCCCGCGTGCAGCTCCACGGGTTCGACGAGCTGCGCGACGACGGCAGCACCGCGTGCGGCTGCTGGATCTACAGCGGCATCCACCCCGGCACCAACCGCGCCGCGGCGCGCGAGCCGGACGACTACGTCTCCCCCGGGTGGGGGTTCTCGTGGCCGCACAACGTCCGCCTCCTCTACAATCGCGCCTCCGCGGACCCGTGGGGACGCCCCTGGTCCGAGGCCAAGCGGTACGTGTGGTGGGACGAAGAGCGCGGCCACTGGACCGGCCTCGACTCCCCCGACTTCCCGCTCGACAAGCGCCCCGATGATCCCGGCGACCGCGACGCCGGGGGGATGGCGGCGATCGCGGGGGACTCCCCCTTCGTGATGAAGCCGGACGGGAAAGGGTGGCTCTTCTTCCCCTTCGGGATGAAGGACGGCCCGCTCCCCACGCACTACGAGCCGTGGGAGACCCCCGTGCACAACGCGCTCTACACCGAGACCGACCGCAACCCGGAGGCGAAGCACTGGGACGTCCCCGGGAACCCCTACAACGGCGTCGCCGACCCGCGCTACCCGTACGTGCTCACCACGTACCGCCTCACCGAGCATCACACCGGCGGCGGGATGACGCGCTGGAACAGCTGGCTCTCCGAGCTGCAGCCGGGCGCGTTCGTGGAGGTGGACCCGGAGCTCGCGGCGTCGCTCGGGATCGCGCACCTCGGCTGGGTGACGGTCACCACCGCGCGCGGCGCCGCCGAAGCCCGCGCCATCGTCACGCGGCGCATGCGCCCGCTCTCGGTGCAGGGGCGCGTGGTCCATCAGATCGGCTTCCCCTGGCACTTCGGCGAGGACGGGATCGCCACGGGAGACTCGGCGAACGTGCTGGTCTCGATGGTGGCCGACCCCAACGTGTCGATCCACGAGGGCAAGGTGCTCACCTGCAACATCCGCCCCGGCCGCCGCGGCGACCGAGGGGGAGGGGGAGGGAACGGCGATGGTGCATCGCGATGAACCCCGCGGCGGCGCGGCGAGCGGCCCCGCGACCACGCACCACCCGGTCGCGCCCCCCTTCTCCGCGCTCCGCCCCGACGGATCGGGGGAGGAGTCGCCGCGCACCTCCGGCGCGCGCATCACGCCCGGCCGCGCGTACGGGTTCTTCACCGACACCACGCTGTGCATCGGGTGCAAGGCGTGCGAGGTCGCGTGCAAGCAGTGGAACAACCTCCCGGCCGACGACTTCGCCCTCTCCGGCGCGTCGTACGACAACACGCGCCAGCTCTCGGCGGCCACCTGGCGGCACGTGGCGTTCATCGAGCAGTTCGACCGCGACCGCTTCGCCGAGGTCGAGCCCCCGGTCGTGGACGCCGCGACGCTGCGCGCCAACCTCCCCGCGGAGCTGGTCCCGTGGGGAAACCTCACCGCGAGCGAGCAGTGGGCGCGCCCGGGGCAGCGGTGGATCTTCATGTCCGACGTGTGCAAACACTGCCGCCACGCCCCGTGCCTCGAGGCGTGCCCCACCGGCTCGATCGTGCGCACCACGTTCGACGCGGTGTACGTGCAGCAAGACGTCTGCAACGGCTGCGGATACTGCGTGGCCGCGTGCCCGTTCGGCGTGATCGACGTGGACCATCAGGGAGACGGCAAGGCGCACAAGTGCACGCTGTGCTCCGATCGCCTGGCGGACGGCCTCGAGCCCGCGTGCGCCAAGGCGTGCCCCACCGACTCGATCCAGTTCGGTCCTGTGGACGAGCTCCTCGCGCGCGCCCGCGTTCGCGTGCGCGAGCTGCGCGAGCGCGGGATCCCCGCCTACCTGTACGGCACCGATGGCGTGCTCGAGGACGAGTGCGACACCACGGCGCTCGCGGGGCTCAACTGCTTCTTCCTGCTCATCGACCGCCCCGAGGTGTACAACCTTCCCCCGGCGCCCGCGCGTCCCTCGAACGCGACGGGGCGCGGGCTGGCCGCGGGGCTCGTTGCGGCCGCCGGGCTCGTCGCGGCGGCGATGCTCGCCGCCGCCGGCACGCGAGACGACTGATGCCCCACCGCCGCCGCTCCGAGCCCCCGCATCCGCGCCTGGTGAGCGCCCGCACGGTCGAGCGCATCGACGTGCGCGCATTGTCCATCCCTCGCGCGCGCCCTCGCGGGCCGGAGGGTGCGCGCGAGGCGCCGGCCG
>JADGGM010000282.1 GCA_019689955.1 Gemmatimonadaceae bacterium | reverse complement strand
ATTCGGCGATCACTTTGCACAAAAATGGCTGGATTTCTGCGCGAGTGCGCGATATTTTTTGCTCCGTTGGCACGTTTCAGCGACACTTAGCCGGCCGGACCGATCCCGCAAGCGATCGGGCTCCGGCAGCGTTTTTTTGGCTCATCTCCCACACTCTGCAACGGAGCTCCCGTCCCCATGACCGCGACTGGCCTCACCGCGCGGAAGGCCGCCATTCAGAGCATCACCAGCCGGCTGGTGCGCCCCTCGCCCGTCACCGCCAACGGCGTCGACGGCAACGGCGCTCGGCCGCTGGCGACCTCCGAGTACTTCGGGATCAACACCTTCGGCGTCCGGCAGATGCGCGCCAAGCTCCCGAAGGACGTGTACGCGAAGCTCGTCTCCTCCATCCGCCACGGCAAGAAGCTCGACCTCGACATCGCCCCCACCGTCGCGCAGGTTATCAAGGAATGGGCGATCTCGCGCGGGGTGACGCACTTCACGCACTGGTTCCAGCCGCAGACGGGGCTCACCGCGGAAAAGCACGACGCGTTCCTCTCCTTCGACGACAACCTGCAGCCGATGGAGTCGTTCACCGGGGAGCAGCTCATCCAGAGCGAGCCGGACGCGTCGAGCTTCCCCTCGGGCGGTCTCCGCGCGACGTGGGAGGCGCGCGGGTACACGGCGTGGAACCCCGCGAGCCCGATCTTCATCGTCGAGTCGGCGGGGGCGCGCACGCTGTGCATCCCCTCCGTCTTCATCGGCTACAACGGTGAAGCGCTCGATGAGATGACCCCGCTCCTCCGCAGCTCCGACGTGCTCTCGCAGAAGGCGATCGAGCTGCTCGAGCTGCTCGGGGACAAGGGGGTCTTCCGCGTCTACACGACGCTCGGCCCGGAGCAGGAGTACTTTCTCATCGACCGCGGCCACTTCGCGCTCCGCCCCGACCTCGTCATGGCCGGCCGCACGCTCATCGGCGCGCCGCCGCCGCGCGGGCAACAGCTCGAGGATCACTACTTCGGCGGGATCCCGGAGCGGGTGCAGGCGTGCATCGCCGAGGTGGAGCACGAGCTGTACAAGCTCGGCGTGCCGATCGTCACGCGGCACAACGAGGTGGCACCGAGCCAGTTCGAGATGGCGCCGGTGTTCGAGGAGACGGACGTCGCGGTCGATCACAACCAGCTCGTGATGGCCACGCTGCGCAAGGTCGCGCTGCGGCACGGCCTGCAGGCGATCCTCCACGAGAAGCCGTTCGCGGGGATCAACGGCTCCGGCAAGCACTGCAACTGGTCCATGGCGATCGCCTCGGACAACGAGCTCGATGGCGTCAACCTCCTCAAGCCGGGGAAGACGCCGCACCAGAACCTGCGCTTCCTCGTCTTCCTCGCCGCGGTGCTCAAGGCGGTGCACAAGCACGCCGGGCTCCTCCGCGCAGGAATCGCGACGTCGGGGAACGAGCACCGGCTCGGCGCGAACGAGGCGCCGCCAGCGATCATCTCGGTGTTCATGGGGGACATGCTCACCCGCGTGATCGAGGACATCGCTGCGGGGAAGACGTCGAAGAACGCGGAGCAGGCGATGATCAAGCTCGGCGTCGCCAAGCTCCCGGAGATCCAGAAGGACAACACGGACCGGAACCGGACGTCGCCGTTCGCGTTCACGGGGGCGAAGTTCGAGTTCCGCGCGGTCGGCGGGTCGCAGTCGATCGCGTTCCCGGTCATGCTCCTCAACGCCACCGTCGCCGAGGCGATCGGCGAGATCACGACGCAGGTGCGCGCGGCGCTGGAGAGCACGAAGTCGGTGGACGACGCGGTGCTCCAGGTGGTCCGCAAGGCGTTCCAGGAGACCGCCCCGGTCCGCTTCGAGGGGAACAACTACTCCACCGAATGGGTGGCCGAGGCCGAACGGCGCGGGCTCCCGAACCTGCGGCGCACGCCGGAAGCGCTCCGCCAGCTCACGACCGAGCAGTCGCGCGCGCTCTTCTCCTCGCTCGGCATCCTCACCACGGCGGAGCTGGAGTCGCGCTTCCACGTGCGGATCGAGCGGTACGTGAAGGACATGCTGATCGAGCTGCACACGCTCCAGCAGATGGTCGACACGATGGTCCTCCCGGCCGCGTGCACCTACCACGGCGTGCTCGCGCAGGCCGCGGCGAACGCGAAGGCGGCGGGGATCTCCGTGGTGCCGCAGGTGACCGAAGCGAACCGGATCGGCACGCTCGTGGAGCAGCTCCAGCAGCAGCGCGACGCGCTCGCCGCCGTGATCGCGCGCGTCGAGGGGATGCACGATGACGCCGAGGCGCAGGCGAAGCTCCTCACCAGCGAAGGCGCGGGCCGCATGGCCGACGTGCGCGCCTCGTGCGATGCGCTCGAGCTGATCGTGGCGGACGAGTACTGGCCCCTCCCCAAGTACCGCGAGATGCTCTTCCCCGTCTGACCGAGCGCAGGCTCGGACGTACGCTCGCATCGTTGGGGGGGGGGGCCCCCGCCGGCCCCCCCCCGCGCCACCCCCCGCGGGGGGGCCCCCCCGCGCCCCCCCCCCAACGTGCATCTGCCCGGCTCGATCGCCACCGCGACCACGCTCGGACAATGTGTCCTCTTGTGGGACAGCTGTTCCCATCGTAGCATCGAGGCCCTTTACCGGGCCCGTTCCGCGGGACCGGAGCTCGAACACCAGCGAGCACGACGCTCACGAGGGCGCCATGCCACTCGAACACGAGCAACCCGATCCCGACGCGGCGGTCAACGTCGCGTTCTGGAACCACGCGGCCAGCGTGGAGCGGTACCAGGTTCGTGTGCCGTACCTGTACTGGTACGAGGAGGTGCTGCTCGGCATCGCGCTCGCCGCGATCCGTGATCGGCTCGGCGCTCCGCGACTCGTCCACATCGTCGGCTGCGGACCGGGGCGCGAGGTTCCACCGATCCGCGCCGCTTGCCCCGACGCACGCATCGCCGCGAGCGACATCGCCCCGGCGATGGTGGCCGCCTGCAAGCGCAATCTCGAGGCATGGGGGTGCGCCACGAACGTCGACGTGTGCTGCGCGCCGGCGCGTTCGCTGCGCGCCGACCGCGGGCGAGCCGAGCTCGTGACGGCGCTCAGCAACGTGCTCACCTACGTGACGCCGCGCGCCGAGCGGGTCTCCATGCTGAGCGCGATCCACGCGCTCCTTCACCCCGGCGGCGCGCTCGTGGGCACGGTGCATCATCGCTGGGGCCAGCCCGCGAAGTCGGCGTACTTCCTCATGCAGGCGGCGGCCACGGCCGCGCGTCTGAGCGACACGGAACCCGGGGAACGCCTGACGAGCTTCGAAGGGGCGACGCGCCACCTGCACTACTTCACGCGCGGCGAGCTGCTCGCGCTGTTCGCGGAGACCGGGTTCGAGGTGAAGCTGCTGGAATCGCTCCGCACGCTTTCGCGCCAGCACGGGCAAAGCTATCCGGCGACGGGAGACAACAATCTCGTGTACGTGGCACTGGCGCGGTAGCCGTCAGTACTTCGCCAGGTAGTTCTCCAGCTCCCAGGCGCTCACCTGCGTGATGTAGTCGCGCCACTCCTGGCGCTTGGCGGCGAGGAAGTTCTCGGTGATGTGCTCGCCGAGCGCGGCGGTGATGACGTCGTCCTTCTCGAGCTCGTCGCACGCTTCGTTGAGGTCGTGCGGCAGGTCGTCGATGCGGAGGCGACGCTTCTCGCGGTGCGACATCTCCCAGATGTTGACGTTCACCGGCTCGCGCCAATCCGCCTGCGTCTCGATCCCGTCGAGTCCCGCAGCGAGCATGACGGTGAGCGCGAGGTACGGGTTGGCGGCGGGGTCGGGCATGCGGAGCTCCACGCGCGTGCCGGTGCCGCGGCGCTCGGGGATGCGGATCATCGGCGAGCGGTTGCGCATGGACCAGGCGACGTTCACCGGCGCCTCGTAGCCGGGGACGAGCCGCTTGTACGAGTTCACGAGCGGGTTCGTGATCGCCGCGTAGCCGCGCGCGTGGCGGAGCAGCCCCCCGATGTAGTGCAGCGCGACGCGGCTCAGCTCCCACTGCGCCTTGGGGTCCCAGAACGCGTTCTCGTTCTGGAGCGTGAACAGCGACTGGTGCGTGTGCATCCCGCTCCCGTTCTGCCCGTATACCGGCTTGGGCATGAACGAGGCGAAGAGCCCGAACTGCTGGGCGATGTACTTCACCACGAAGCGGAACGTGGCGATGTTGTCCGCGGTCCGCAGCGCGTCGGAGTAGCGGAAGTCGATCTCGTGCTGCCCGTGCGCGACCTCGTGGTGCGCCGCTTCCACCTCGAACCCCATCTGCTCCAGCACGTCGACGATCGCGCGGCGCGCGTCCTCCCCCAGGTCGACCGGCGCGAGGTCGAAGTACCCGCCGACGTCGTGCGTCTCGGTGCTCGCCTCGCCGGCTGCGGCGGGCTTGAACATGAAGAACTCGGCTTCCATCCCCGCGTTCATCGTGTACCCCATCTGCTTCGCGCGCGCGAGCTGGCGTTTGAGCACGCCGCGCGGGTCGCCGGGGAAGGGGGTCCCGTCGGGCATGTTGATGTCGCAGATGACGCGCGCGACGCGGTTCGCGGGGTCGCTCCAGGGGAAGATCTGGAAGGTCTGGAGGTCGGGGGCGAGGAGCATGTCCGACTCCTCGATCCGCACGAACCCTTCGATCGACGAGCCGTCGAACATGATGTCCCCCGACAGCGCCTTGTCGAACTGCGAAGCCGGCACCTCGACGTTCTTGTTGACGCCGAGGATGTCGGTGAACTGGAGCCGCAGGAAGCGGACGTTGTTCCGCTTGGCCAGCTCGAGGATGTCCTTCTTCGTGGCGCCCGTGGTGTCGGGGATGATCGCGCGATTGTGAGAGGGCAACGTGAGCTCTCGCGGTCGAAGTGATGCGCGGCCGGGCGGCGCGCTGGTCATCGAATGCTAGCCGCCGGGCGGTACAATATCAAAGGGATTTTGCACATCCGGCAAGCGGGGACACACGAAACGGCACTGCGGAGGGCCGGAATCGCCCGACCGTAGCGGCGCGCGTGCACGGCGCGCATGTTTCGACGATCACCGGCTCGCGGGGTGGGTCGCGGCGGCTCGGCGTCCGGCCTGGTGCCGCGGGGAGGCGGGGCGGTGTACATT
>JADGGM010000281.1 GCA_019689955.1 Gemmatimonadaceae bacterium | reverse complement strand
TCCTCTGGGGGCCGCCGGGGACGGGGAAGACCTCGCTCGCGCTCCTTCTCGCGCGATACACGGATCGGGAGCTGGTTCCATTTTCCGCGGTGACCGACGGCGTGCCGCGGCTGCGCGAGATCATCGCCGAGGCGGAGGACCGGCTCGCGATGTCGCGCCGCGGGACCATCTTGTTCGTGGACGAGATCCACCGCCTCAACAAGGCGCAGCAGGACGCCTTCCTCCCGCACGTCGAGCGCGGCACGATCACCCTCGTCGGCGCGACGACGGAGAACCCGTCGTTCGAGATCAACGGCGCGCTGCTCTCGCGTTCGCGCGTGTTCGTGCTGGAGCCGCTCTCGGCCGACGACATCGCGGGGCTCGTGCGCCGCGCGCTCGCGGACACGGAGCGCGGCCTGGGGGCGAGCGGCGTGACGATCGACCACGACGCGCTCGCGCTCATCGCCGAGGAAGCGGACGGCGACGCGCGGCGCGCGCTCACCGTGCTCGAGGCCGCGGCGGCGCACGTCGGGGACGGAGGGCGCATCACCGTCGAGACGGCGCGCGAGGCGATGCAGCTCCGCTTCGCGCGGCACGACAAGGCCGGGGAAGAGCACTACAACCTCCTCTCCGCGTACCACAAGTCGTTGCGCGGGAGCGACCCGCAGGGAGCGCTCTACTGGATGGCGCGCATGCTCCATGGCGGCGAGGACCCGATGACCATCTTTCGCCGCGCCATTGCGATGGCGGCCGAGGACGTGGGGCTCGCCGATCCCAACGCGCTGCAGATCGCCGTGGCGGCGCGTGACGCGTATCACATGCTCGGCGCGCCGGAGGGGTATCTTCCGCTGGCGGAGATGACCATCTATCTGGCGACCGCGCCCAAGTCGAACAGCGCGAAGGCGGCGCTCGCCGCCGCGCTCGACGCGGCGCGCGAGACCCCGGCGGAACCGGTGCCGATGCACATCCGCAACGCGCCGACCGCGCTCATGAAGGAACTGGGGTATGGGGAGGGGTATCAGTATGCGCACGACGCGCCCGAGGGATACATCCCACAGGAGTATCTCCCCGAGCGGCTGCGCGGCACGACGTTGTACGAGCCGGGGCGCTTCGGCTTCGAGCGAGAGATCGCCAAGCGCCTCGCGTGGTGGGCGGAGCTGAAGCGCAAGGCAGCGCGTCCCGACTGAGCGGGGCGCGCGTTCAACGTTCTGGAGGTCGCATGCGAAAGGGTGTGTTCCTGGGAGCGATCGTGGTTCTCGGTGCGGTGGCCGGCTGTGCGACGCTCGGCCGGGCGGCGTTCAAGGAGCCGGTGGTGTCGTTGCAGGACGTTCGGGTGAACGGCCTCGGGCTGAACGGCGGCTCGCTCGACGTGGTGCTCAGCGTGTACAACCCGAACCACTTCAAGCTCGACGGCACGCGCCTCACGTACAAGCTGTACGTCGACACCATCCCGTTCGGGGCGGGGGCGACGGATTCGCACTTCGCCGTGCCCAGCGGCGACTCGACCACGGTGCGTCTTCCGCTGACGTTCACCTGGGCCGGCGTCGGCGCGGCGGGGCGCTCGCTCATGAACATGGGGAGCGTCAACTACCGCGTGAACGGCGACATCACCGTCGGCTCGTCGGTGGGGACGTACACGTTGAAGTACGACCGCACGGGGCGCTTCACCGCCCTGGGCGGCGCGCGGTGACGGACCGGTAGCGCACGGAGCCTGGCCCCATCCCTCGCGAACCGATCTCCCTTTCCCCTCCGGTGGAGCGCGCCATCCTGGTCGGCGCGCCCCCGAAGGGAGCGCGCGCGCGGCAGCAGCTCGCCGAGCACCTCGGCGAGCTGGCCGAGCTCGCGGACACCGCGGGCGCCATCGTCGTCGGCGAGGTGACGCAGTTCCTCGACCGCCCGAACCCCGGGACGTACCTGGGCAAGGGGAAGATCGAGGAGCTGCGCGCCGCGATCGAGGAGCGCGGCGCCACGCTCGTCATCTTCGACGACGAGCTCTCCCCCGCGCAGGCGCGCATGATCGAGCAATTGATCGGGCGGCGCGTGATGGACCGGGCCGAGCTGATCCTGGACATCTTCGCCACCCGCGCGCGCACCAGCGAGGCGAAGATGCAGGTGGAGCTGGCGCAGCTCGAGTACATGCTCCCTCGCCTCACGCGGATGTGGACCCACCTCGAGAAGTTCCGCGGCGGGATCGGGATGCGCGGGCCCGGCGAGACGCAGCTCGAGACGGACCGGCGTCTCATCAGCCACCGCATTCGCGTGCTCCGTGAGCGCCTCGCCGACGTGCAGCGCGCGCGCGTGGTGCAGCGTCAGGGGCGACGCGGGATCTTTCGCGCCGCGCTCGTCGGCTACACGAACGCGGGGAAGTCGTCGATCCTCCGCGCCGTCGCCGCGGCGCGCGAGGTGCTCGTCGAGGACCGGCTCTTCGCCACGCTCGACCCGCTCACGCGCGAGGTAGAGCTGGGCGACGGCCAGCACGTCCTGCTCACCGACACGGTGGGGTTCATCCGGAAGCTCCCGCACCACCTCGTGGCCTCCTTCCGCGCCACGCTCGAGGAAGTGCTCGACGCCGATCTGCTCCTGCACGTGATCGACGCGAGCCACCCGGCGTGGGAGGAGCACCGCCGCGTGGTGGACCAGGTGCTCGAGGAGCTGGGGGTGGAGGACCGCCCGGTGCTCCACGTCTTCAACAAGATCGACCGGCTGGACCACGCCCAGCTCTTCGCCTTGCAGGAGCAGGTGCGGGAGACGCTCCCGAGCTCGGTGTTCGTGTCGGCCGTGACGGAGGGCGGGCTCGAGCCGCTCCGCCGCGCGCTGCTCGGGAGCGTGCGGAACCTCCGCCGCGTCGCGGAGCTGCGCCTGCCGCTCGCCGACGGCAAGCTCCTCGCGGAGCTGCACCGCACCGGCGAGGTGCTGAGCCAGCGCGCCGAGGACGGGGTGTGGGTCGTCACCGCGCGGCTCGATCCCGCGGCGCTCGGGCGCCTGCAGCGGCGGGGCGCGGTGCTGTCGTCCGCCAATTAGTGGAACCGAGTTCCGCTTCTTGACGTCGCGCCCGGGCGCGACGTCCGCCCCTCTCAGGAGATGGCCGGCGTTCCGCCGGCCGGGGTCGCGTCGTGCAGCTCGAGGCCGACGTCGAGCGGCGACAGCGCTGGCTGGGTGGTGAGGCGCTCCTCCCACACCGCGCGCAGCATGGCGATCGCGCCCTCGGGGCACTTCTGCACGCAGAGCCCGCAGCGCGTGCACACGTCCTGATCGAGGCGGAGCTGTTTGGGCGGCCCGGGGATGATGGTGAACGCGCCTTCCGGGCACGCGGAGACGCACTTCCCGCACGCGGTACAGCTCTCGTCGACCACCGGTGCGACGGTGCAGTCGAAGCAGCGCGTGGCCTCGCGCACCATGTCGTCCCCCGCGCGAGCGGAGACGCTGGAGAAGGGGTCCGCGGGGGGCGGGGCGTGGGTGAGATCCGCGCGCTGGGCCTCGAGCGCGCGGGCGGCGCGCGTGTCGTCCCAGTCGTCGACCTCCACCCACGCCGAGGTGACCGCGATGCGCACGGACTGGCGCATGAGCGTGGCATGGATGTGCCAGGCGGCGCGCTTCCCGTCGGCGACGGCGTGGGCGATGGAGCGGTGGCCGAACGCGCACGCGCCCCCGGCCCACACGCGGAGCATCGACGTCTCCAGCGTTTCCGGGTCCGCGACGATCCGGCCGCGCTCGTCGAGCGCCAGCTCGGGCGCGAACGCGGTGGCGCGCGGGGCGCGCGCGCCGGCCATGATGAGCCGGTCGCACGGGAGGATCTTCGACGCGCGCTCGGCCGGGCGCGCGATCTCGACACCGGTGAGCGCGCTGCGCTCGTCGGTGAGGTAGCGCGTGGCGATCCACCCCGAGTGCAGCTGCACCCCTTCGGCGAGCGTGGCGCCGAGGAGCTCGGTGGGAATCGCCGAGCGCTCGATCGGCGCGTCGAGCACCAGTTGCACCGTCGCGCCCGCGACCCCGTCGCGCGCCGCGCGGCGGAGCGCGACGCGCGCGGCATCGATCGCGAGCGCCCCGTCCCCGGCGACCACCGTGTGCGCGTCGATCGGGACGTCCTCGGCGAGCACGCGCATGGCATCGATCACGTCGACGTGCTCGGGCTGGTCCGGGAACATCGGGTCGCGCGGCGCGGAGGCGCCGAGGGCGAGGAAGACCGCGTCGAACTCCCCCGCGAGGAGGGTGCGTAGGTCGCTCGTCCCCTGGATACGGTAGCCGGCGTGGTACTCGACCCCCATCTCCAGGATCGCGGCGCACTCCCCGCGGGCCGCGGCCACCGGGAAGCGGAAGGCCGGGATCGCCCGCGTGAGGACTCCGCCCGGCTCCGGTGCATCGTCGAACACCGTGCAACTGTGGCCGAGGAGCATCAGGTCGTGCGCGCAGGCGAGCCCGGCGGCGCCCGCGCCGACGATCGCGATCCGTTTCCCCGAGCGCGGCGCGTGGAGCGCCTCTACCGGGTCGCGCCCCGTGAGCCCTGCGACCGAGCGGGCGTCGTGGGCGCTGGTGCAGGGCTCCGGGGCCGCGAGGAGCGCCGGCACGGAGAACCCGCTGGCGAACGCCTCCAGCGCCCCGATCGCCACCGGGGCGCCGAAGTAGCGGCGGCGGCAGGCGCTCTCGCACGGGGCGTGGCAGCCGTGGCCGCAGCTCGAGGCGAAGGGGTTGGGGCCGCGGGCGATGAGGTAGGCCCGCGGGTGGTCCCCGAGTCGGGCCGCGTTCGCGATCGCCGGGGCGTCGACGCCGAGCGGGCAGCCCGCGCCGTGCGAGCAGGGGACGAGCGCCGCAACGGCTGACGGGGCGAGCGGGAGCGGGTACCGTTTCGCTTGAACGCTCAATTTGCTTCCGTTAAGTTCTCGCGACCGCCGCGGGGGGCGCCCCGCGCCGGCGGGGCGCACTCCGTGGGCCACCCTCACCGCGGCGCCGCGGTCGCGACGACCGGTGGCGTCACCCGAAAGGACTGGCGACCGGGCGCGGAGGTTACCGCGTGGGCGACCGGGCGTCCGTACGGGGTACCATGGGGCGGTGGGCAGCATGATGCGTGGACCGAGAGAGGACGTGACTCGCGAGCTGAGCTGGATCCTGCTGTACACGAAGCCG
>JADGGM010000280.1 GCA_019689955.1 Gemmatimonadaceae bacterium | reverse complement strand
CCCCCCCGGCGATCGGCGATCCCGCGCTCATGGCCAATGCCACCCCCGCGCTCCTCTACCGCGTGATCTCCGTGGGGGTGCCCGGGACGCAGATGCCCGCGTGGTCCGCGCAGCTCACGCCGCAGCAGCGGTGGGAGGTGGTCGCGTACATCCAGTCGCTGCACGCGTCGGCGGCGGACCGGCTGGAAGGGGAGGGGCTCTTCGTGCAGCGGTGCGCGGCGTGTCACGGCGCCACCGGCGCGGCCGACGGTCCGGCCGCACGTTCGCTCTCCAAGCTCCCCCCCGACGTGGGGTCGCTCGAGTGGCAGGTGGAACGGAGCGACGCGCAGATCGCGGAGGCGGTGCGGAAGGGGATCCCCGGCTCCGCGATGCCGCCGTCCCCCGACCTGAGCGACCGCGACGTGGCGAAGATCGTCGCCTACGTTCGCTCGCTCCCGGCGCGCCGCGCCGAGGCGCCACCGGTCGCCGCGGCGAGCGCCGACACGGACGCGACGCAGGTCGCGCGGACCGTGCTGCTCACGCTCGACCAAGCCCTCGCCGCGGCGCAGGGCGGGCGTCCCACCGAGGCGGGGGACCGTGCCTTCGACGCTTACATCGTCTTCGAGCCGCTGGAGACGCCGGCGCGCGCCAAGAGCCCGGGGCTCGTGGCCGCGATGGAGCGCCACTTCGCCGACTTCAAGAGCGCGATCAAGGCGGGGGACCTGCGCGCGGCGCAGAAGTCGCGCGACGCGATCGAAGCGGGGCTCCCGTCGGTGGTGGAGCTCACGCAGCGGACGTCGGGGGCGTGGGCGGCGTTCTTCCAGTCGTTGCTCATTATCGTGCGCGAGGGGTTCGAGGCGATCCTGGTGATCGGCGCGGTGGCGGCGTTCCTCATCAAGACGGGGAACCGCGAGCGGCTCCGGTCCATCTGGGTCGGCGCGGCGATCGGCGTGGCCGCGAGCGCGGCGACGGCGGTGGTGCTGCAGACCGCGCTCCGCGCCGTGCCGGCGAGCCGCGACTTGATCGAGGGGGCGACGATGCTCGTCGCGGTCGCGGTGCTCTTCTCGGTGAGCTACTGGCTGATCTCGAAGGTCGAGGCGGCGAAGTGGCAGCAGTTCATCCGCGACAAGGTGAACGCCGCGCTCGAGCACGGCGGGGGGACGGCGCTCGCGTTCGTGGCGTTCCTCGCGGTCTATCGCGAGGGGGCGGAGACGGCGCTGTTCTATCAGGCGCTGTTCGGCGAGGGGTCGCACCTGGCGGTGCCGCTCATGCTCGGGATCGTGGTGGGGTTCGCGGCGCTGGCGGTGATCTTCACGCTGTTCTACCGGTTCGGGGTCCGGATCCCGCTCCGTCCGTTCTTCGCGGTCACAAGCGTGCTCCTGTACTACATGGCGTTCGTGTTCATGGGGAAGGGGGTGCGGGAGCTGCAGGAGGTGAACGCGGCGCCGCTCACGGTGCTGCACGGGTTCCCGCACGTGGAGGCGATGGGGATCTACCCGTCGCTCGAGACGTTGTCGGCGCAGCTGCTGCTGGTGGTGCTGTTCGTGGTGGCGTTGCTCAAGACGTTCTGGCCGAAGCGCGCGGTGGCGCTCCCGACGGTGCCGGCCGAGGCGCCGCCG
Organism: Gemmatimonadaceae bacterium; assembly: GCA_019689955.1. Taxonomy (GTDB): domain Bacteria; phylum Gemmatimonadota; class Gemmatimonadetes; order Gemmatimonadales; family Gemmatimonadaceae; genus JADGGM01. The sequence continues at coordinate 3,527 of JADGGM010000280.1, read as the reverse complement.
GCGGCCATGGTGGACGCGCACGTGTCGGCGCTGGAGGCATCGATCGCGCGGCTGGAGGCGCGTGTGGCGACGCTGGAGCGCGCGCTGACGCGGTTGAAGAGGGCGGAGCGGGACGGCGCGACCGGGAGCGAGGAGCTGGCGGAAGCGGAGCTCGACGCGCGGGAGTGAGGCGGAGGAGAGCGTCGTGCACGACGGACAGAACGGGGGGCGATGCCGGCTTGGCATCGCCCCCCGTCGTCCATCGGCCAACCGCGGTCAGCTTCCCTTGACGAGTGCCGGGGCGTCGTGGGTGGTCCGGCGCTCGCTGGAGCGCGCGGTGGGCGTGGGGGCGCTCGGGGCGCCCACGGCCCGCTCCAGTTTCTTCAGCACCTTCGCCGTGTAGTGCATGTACTCGTCGTATTGCACGTAGATGCTGTGGCGCGGCGAGGCGAGGTACTTGATCCCGCCGGTGAGGTTGGGGCGCGGCCCGGTCCGCAGCTCGTGGAACCAGCGCGCGGCGGCCGGCGCGCGTTCCTCGGCGCGGATGAGCGTGGCGATGAGCGCGGCCTGCCGGCTCACCATGGGGTACGCGCCGCCATCGGTCTCGAAGAGGCCGACGACGAAGAGGTTCTTCCGGTCGGGGAAGACGTTGAGGAGGAGCGGCGCTGCGCCCGCCTCGAGGGAGAGCACGGACGGGTCGAGGCAGGGGATCGTGGCGCGGTAGCCGGTGGCGTAGATGATGAGATCGATCGGCTCTTCGCTCCCGTCGGCGAAGCGCACGGTGGTGCCGCACAGCTCGCGCACGTCGGGCTTGGCGGTCACGTCGCCGTGCGCGAGGTAGTGGAGGAGCTGCGAGCTCACGATCGGGTGGCTCTCGAGCACCTTGTGGTCGGGCTTGGGGAGGCCGTACCGGCGCAGGTCGCCGACGAGGATGCGCAGCAGCGCGGTGAGCAGCGGCTGGGCCAGCCAGGCGGGGAGGTGCGGCCCGCTGCGGAAGAAGGCGTCGGTGGGCTGCCCGAAGATGTGCTTGGGGAGGAAGTAGTAGCCGCGACGCATGCTGATGAACGCGCGGTCCGCGTTGGCGGCGGCGTCGCACGCGATGTCGCACCCGGAGTTCCCCGCCCCCACCACGAGCACGCGCTTCCCGACGAGCTCCGCGGGCGACTTGTAGTAGAACGAATGGTACGACTCAGCGTCGAACCGGCCGGGGTAGATGGGGACGATCGGGTCCCAGTTGTGCCCGACGGCGCAGACGACCCCGCGATAGCGCCGCACCTCGCCGGAGGCGAGGTGCACGTCCCAGGCATCGCCGGCGGGGGTGACGCGGTCCACGGTGGTCTCGAACGTGATGTGGTCGCGGAGCCCGTAGTGGTCGGCGAAGGCGCGGATGTAGGCGAGGATTTCGCGGTGCCCGGGGTAGTCGGCGTAGTGCTCGGGCATGGGGAAGTCGTCGAAGGCCGACTGCGTGCGAGAGGAGATGAAGTGCGCGCTCTCGTACATCGGCGTCCGCTCGTTCTCGATGTCCCAGATCCCGCCCACGTCGGCGTGGCGCTCGAGGACGTCGAAGGGGATGCCGGCCTGCGCGAAGGCGCGGGCCGTCGCGAGCCCGGACGGGCCGGCGCCGATGATGCAGAAGCGGTCGTGTGTGGTCACGCGGATTTCGTGGGATCGTGGAACTGGTTGATCCGAACGGCGCCCTGGGGGAGGTGGGCGATGATCTCGAGCTCCCCGCCAAGCGCTTCGACGTAGTGCCGGAGCGTGCTCACGTACATGTCGCTCCGGTGCTCCATCTTCGAGATTTCCGGCTGGCTGGTGGCGAGCCGCGCGGCGAGGGTTTCCTGGGTGACGTGCTGCGCCTGGCGGAGCCCGGCGAGGGACAGCTCGGCCACGGTCGTCCCGCGGCGGCGCGCCTTGGCCGCTCGTGCGGTCGCGTTCCGTCCGCGCGCCCGCCGCTCACGGCTCATGCGCGCCCCCGGCACGTCGAGCTTTCTGTGACCAGCCATAGGCAACGTCCCATCCGGTTTCGAGGGCCCGAGGTGCTCCGGCCGCCGCGCGCCCGTCCGCATCGGCGGGCGCGGCGGTCAACTATGTGTTTGACAGAATAGTCTGTCAAGGGAATGGCACGGGCGATCGCGCGCGGCGAGCGTGGAGCACATCCTAACATCGACAGGAGTGAAGAGCGACATCATTCCATTGCACGCACGGCCAGGATACGTCGGGTGCCGAGGGCCGGCGAGCGCTGGAGGAGCAGCGAGAACGGGAATTGTCTCCCCCCTCACATCTGCATCCGATACCCCGCCTTCCGAATCGTCAGGATGTGCTCCGGTTCCGCCGGGTTCTTCTCCAGCGTCCGCCGCAGCTCCGCGATGTGCGTGTCCACGGTGCGGCTGATGACCTCGGAGGCGTACCTCCACACGTCCTGCAGCAGCTCGTCGCGTGTGGCCACCTGGCCGCGGCGGCGCAGGAGGGAGGGGGCGCGGCGCCCGCGGCGGCGAAGGAGTGGTCGCGGAAATCGAGGCGGAAGGCGTAGCGCGTCGCGTCGTCGCGCGGGTCCGCGCCGTGGAGCGGAGCCGGGAACGGGTCGCCGGACGACGCTGGGGCGAGGATCGCGGGGGAGGGGAGGATCTCGTACGGCGTCGTCGCCTTGCCGTGCGTGACGGGGGTGAGCGCGGTGGTGAGCGCCGACTGGAGATTGTCCGCGGCGCCGGCGAGGAGCGCCCACGCGGCGCGGGGCGGGGGTGATCTTCTTCGCCTTCATCGGGTTCGACGCGGTGTCGACGGCGGCGCAGGAGGCGAAGAACCCGCAGAAGGACATGCCGGTCGGGATCCTGGCGTCGCCCGCGATCGACGGGCTCCTCCCGCCGGTGTTCGGGCGGATCCATCCGCACGCCGGGGCTGCCGTGGGTGCCGGCGCTCGGGGCGCTGACCTGCTTCGCGCAGATGGCGGGGCTGCCGCTGGAGACGTGGCTGCGGCTGGTGATCTGGCTCGTCGTGGGGCTCGCGATCTACTTCTCGTACGGCAGGGCGAACGCGCTCCGTACCCGCGTGGCGCGCGTCCGGCGGGCAAGCTCAGTCGACGATGCGCTTGAAGTAGAAGTGCACTGAGGTCGCATCGGCGTACACGCCGGTGAGCTCCCAGCCGTCGCGGCCGAGCGCGTTCAGCTCGTCCTCGGGGAGCGTCTCGCCGATGGGGCACCCGAGGTGCTTGTACGCCCATTTCGGCTCGACGTACACCATCGGTGGACGGACGTGCACCTCCGGCATCGCGTACGGTGGGACGGGTGCCGGTACGGGAGGCGTCGTGGGGATCGGCGTGGTGGGCGGTACTGGGCGTTCGGCGGTGATGTGCGCGGCTGCGATCTGCATGAGGACCTCCTCCGACGAGGGACTGCTGCTTGATGATGGGCGGGCGCGGGGGGCGAAGGCAAGGCGGTGCTGCTTGCGTGTCGTGCGCGATCGCATTAGCGTGACTCGCCGAGCTGAGCTGCCCGCCCCCGCCCCCCCCCGCCCGCCGCGCCGGCGCGGGGCCCGCGGGCCTTGCGCGGGAG
>JADGGM010000279.1 GCA_019689955.1 Gemmatimonadaceae bacterium | reverse complement strand
ACGTCGAGGCGAGCACGCGCAGCACGAGCCTCCCCACGCGCACGATCCACGCGATGCGCCGGGCCCGGCGCGCCTCCGCGTCGCGCGCTCCGCTCATTGTACCATCTCGAGGGCGATCGCGGCCACGCGCTCGGCCGCTCCCGGTTCGCCGAGCCGCGCGCGCACCTGCGCGAGCCCCTCCAGCATCGTGCGCCGCTCCGCGCTCCCGTGATCGAGCAGCGGCACGAGCGCGTCCGCCATCGCCGCGGGCTCCACGGAGTCCTGGATGAACTCCGGCGCCACGCGCCGCCCCGCGACGACGTTCACGAGCCCGATGTGCGGGATCGTCACCACGCGCTTGGCAATCGCGTAGCTCAGCGCGCCGGTGCGGTACGCGACGATGAGCGGGCACCCCGCCACCGCGGCCTCGAGCGTGGACGTGCCGCTCTTGGAGAGCGCGGCGTCCGCCGCGCGCCACACGGTGAACGATGCGGAGTGCACCAGCGGGTACGGGCAGCGCGCCGGGTCGAGGGTGATCCCCGGCGCCACGCTCACCACCGGGCGGAGCCCCGGCACGCGCTGCTCCAGCATGCGCGCCGTGGCCACGAAGCGGTCGAGGTGACGCGCGATCTCCTGCGCGCGGCTCCCCGGAAAGAGCGCGAGCACCGGCGCGTCCTCGGGGAGCCCCAGCTCCTTCCGCGCGGCCGCGCGGTCGGGGAAGTCGTGCGCCGCGCGGTCGAGCAGCGGGTGCCCCACGAACGTCGCCGCGATCCCGTGGCGGCGCAGGAGCTCCTCCTCGAAGGGGAGGATGACCGCGGCGCGCGTGACGGTCCGCGCCATCGTCGCCAACCGCCCGGCCCCCCACGCCCACACCTGCGGCGTGATGTAGTACAGCACGGGGACCCCCGCCGCGCGCGCCGCGGCGGCGACCTTCAGGTTGAACCCCGGGTAGTCGACGAGGATCACGAGCCCCACGCGCCCGCTCGCCAGCCGGCGCCGGAGCGCGCGCAGCAACTGATAGTGCCGTGGGATGTGCGCCAGCACCTCCGCGAACCCCATCACGGCCAGGCGGTCGGTGTGCTCCAGCAGCGTCACGCCGGCGGCGGCCATGCGGTCCCCGCCGATCCCCACCAGGGCACGCTCCGGCGCGCGGCGCGCGAGCGCCGCGGCGACTCCGGAAGCGTGCAGGTCGCCGGACGTCTCGCCGGCGACGAGCAGCACGTCACGCACCAGGGGCCCTCGCGCTCGGCGGGTGGACGAAGGCGGGCATCCCGCGCTCGATCTCCTGCATGATGCGCAGCGCGAGCGCGAGCGCCTCGCGCCCGGCTTCGCCGCTCACCAGCACCGGGGCGCTCCCCGCCACCGCGGCCAGGAAGCTCTCGAACTCGAGCCGCAGCGGCTCCCCCTCGGGCGCCTCCAGCGGCACGCGCTCCATGAACTCCTCGAGCTGCCGCGGCGCCGCGGCCAGCGCGGCCACGTCCAGCCCGTCGCGCAACCGGAAGAACTCCCCGGTCCCCTGCGCCAGGTCGAGCGAGAGATAACCGCTCCGCTGGAAGACGCGGAGCTTCCGGAACCGGTCGCGCGACACGCGGCTCGCGGTGATGTTCGCCACCGCCCCCGTCTCGAACGTCAGCCGCGCGTTCGCGATGTCCACCGACGGCGTCAGCACCGGCACCCCCGACGCGGCGAGCGCGGTCACCGCGCCGCCGACGAGCGTGCGCACGAGGTCGATGTCGTGGATCATGAGGTCGAGCACCACGGCCACGTCGGCGCCGCGCGGGTTGAACGGGGCGAGGCGGTTGCTCTCCACGAACAGCGGCGTCGCGATGTACGGGAGCGCGGCGCGAATGGCGCGGTTGAACCGCTCCACGTGCCCGGTCTGCACGATCGCCCCCGAGCGTGCGGCGGTCTCGAGCAGGTCATCCGCCTCGGCCAGCGTCGCGGCGATCGGCTTCTCGATCAGCACGTGCACCCCGCGCTCCAGCGCGCGCTTGGCCACGGCGTGGTGCGCGGGGGTCGGGACGACCACCGTCACCGCATCGACGGCATCGAGCAGCTCGTCGAGCGATCCGGTCGCGCGCACGCCGAGCTCCGCGGACACCTTCGCGGCGCGCGCGGGGTCGGTCTCGTGGAACCCGGCGAGCGCGGCCCCGGGGAGGTCGCGCAGGATGCGGACGTGGTGGTAGCCGAGCGCCCCGGCCCCCACCACGCCCACGCGGATCGGCGCGCTCACATCACCACTCCGCGCGCGCTCTGCCCCACGAACTCCAGGAAGTGCTCCACCTCGGGGCACATCACCAGCTCCTGCCGCGCGCGCTCCATCGCCTGCGACACGTTGAGCTCCGAGCGGAAGAAGAGCCGGTACGCGCGCTTCAGCTCCCGCAGCACCGCCGGGTCGAAGTTGGCGCGCTGCAGGCCGACGCTGTTCAGCCCGTACAGCTTCACCGGGTTCCCCACCGCCTTGAGGTACGGCGGGATGTCCTTGGGCACGCGCGACGCGCCCCCGATGAAGCTGAACGCCCCGATCCGCACGAACTGGTGCACGGCCACGAGCCCCGAGATGATCGCTCGGTCCTCCACGGTCACGTGCCCCGCGATCTGCGTGGCGTTGGAGATGATCACGCCATCCCCCACGTGACAGTCGTGCGCGAGGTGCACGTAGGTCATGATGAAGCACCCTTTCCCCACCGTGGTGCGGTACGATTCGGCGGTGCCGCGGTTGATCGTCGCGTACTCGCGGATCACCGTCCCCTCGCCGATCTCCACCCACGTCTCTTCCCCCTGGAACTTGAGGTCCTGCGGATCGCCGCCGATCACCGAGCCGATGCCGACGCGCACCCCGGGGGCGAGGCGCACGTTCCGCTCGAGCGTCGCGCGCGGCGCGAGCACGCAGCAGTCGCCGACCACGCAGCCGGGCCCCACGATCGCGTGCGCGCCGATCTGAACGTCGGCGCCGATCTGGGCGCTGGGGTCGATCGTCGCCGTTGGGTCGATGCGCGTGCTCATCGGTCCATGACCATCGCGCCCATGTCCGCCTCGCACACCACCTCGCCGTCCACCTTCGCCACGCCGCGCATCTTGCACACGCGCCCGCGGATCTGGAGCACCTCCAGCTCGAAGCGCAGCTGGTCCCCCGGCTTCACCGGCTTCCGCCACTTCACGTTGTCGAGCGACATGAAGTAGACCACCTTGCTCTCGGGATCGTCCACGGTCCCCATGAGCAGCATCCCCCCCACCTGCGCCATCGCCTCGATGATGAGGACGCCGGGCATGATCGGGTGGCCGGGGAAATGCCCCTGGAAGAACGGCTCGTTGATCGTGACGTTCTTGATCCCCACGATCCGCTTCCGCTCCTCGATCTCGAGCACCCGGTCCACGAGCAGGAAGGGGTATCGGTGGGGGAGGATCTTCATGATCTCTTCAATGCCGAACATCCGCGTCTCCTTCGCGGCGAGGTTCACCATCTCTTTCACGAGCGTCACCGTCCCGCGGTGGCTCGGTTTCATCGCGATCACGCGCCCACGCACGCGGCACCCGGCGAGCGCGAGGTCCCCCACGCAGTCCATCGCCTTGTGTCGCACGAACTCGTCGGGCCAGCGCAGCGTCGTCTCCACGGGCCCGGTGTCGTCGAGCACCACGGCGTTGGCGGTCGACGCCCCCTTGATCAGCCCCTTGGCGAGGAGCGCGTCCATCTCGCGCAGGAAGCCGAAGGTGCGCGCCGCGGCCAGCTCCCGCGCGAACAGCTCGGGGGTGACGACGACGTCGCACGTCTGGCACCCGATCGTGGGGTGGGGGAAGTCGATCGTGACCTTAAGCGACAGCGAGGGCGCCGGCAGCACCTCGTACGCCGACTCGCCATCGACGACCGAGATCGGGCGCGGCACCGCGAGATACTGCACGGTCCCGGGCCGGTCGGCAATCCCCGCCCGCGCGAGTGCATCGAAGAACGGCTGCGCGCTCCCGTCGAGGATGGGGGGCTCGGGCCCGTCCATCTCGATCAGGAGGTCGTCGATCTCGTGCGCCATCACCGCGGCGAGCACGTGCTCGACGGTGTGGAAGGCGTGCTCCCCCGCGCCGAGCTGGGTCCGCCGCTCGGTGAGCACGGCGTGCTCCACGCGCGCGGGGATGGGGGGGGCGTCGGGGAGGTCGACGCGCCGGAAGCTGATCCCCGCCCCGCCGTCGGCCGGGCGAAAGGTGAGGCGGCACGGTTGGCCGAGGTGCAGGCCGATCCCCTCCAGCGTCACCGGCGCGGCGATCGAGTGACGCGGGCTCACGCGTCCTCCCGCGCGAGCAACTTCTCGATCCGCCGCATCATCCCGGCGAGCTTGAACAGCGCCGCGTGCGCCCGCAGCGCCTCCTTGTGCGGGCGCGCGGGGTACCCGGACCACGTCTCTCCGGCCGGGATGTCCCCGAACACGCCCGCCTGCGCCGCGAGGCGTGCGCCGTCCCCCACGGTGTGGTGTCCGCTCACCCCGACCTGCCCGGCGAGGATGCACCCGTCACCGATGCGCACCGAGCCCGCGATCCCCACCTGCGCCATGATCAAGCACAGCCGCCCGATGCGCACGTTGTGGGCGACGTGCACGAGGTTGTCGATCTTGGTCCCCGCTCCGATCACCGTGTCGTCGATGCTCCCGCGATCCAGGGTCGAGTTGGCCCCGACCTCCACGTCGTCCTCGATCACGCACCGTCCCACGTGCGGGATCTTCTCGTGCACGATGCCGCCCCGCCCCGCCTCCGCGGGCGCGGGGGTCTGCACGTACCCGAACCCGTCGCACGCGACGCGCACCCCGGCGTGCAGTCGTACGCGCCGCCCGATCACGGCGCCGCTGTACAACGTCACCGAGTCGGCGAGCCAGCTCCCCTCTCCGATGGGGACGCCGGCGCCGATGGTGCAGTGCGCGCCGATGGTCACGCCGTCGCCGAGCACGGCGCCGTCGCCAATCACACTGTACGGGCCGATGGCGACGTCGCGCCCGAGCGACGCGCCGCGCCCGATGATGGCCGTAGGGTGAATCCCGGGAACGCGCGGGGGCGCGGGGTAGAGCGAGGGGAGGACGCGCAGCATCGCCTCGTGGGGGGCGTCCACCACGATGCGGCACGCGGCCCCGCCCGCCGCCTCGGCCAGCTCCGGGGCGACGAGCACCACGCC
>JADGGM010000278.1 GCA_019689955.1 Gemmatimonadaceae bacterium | reverse complement strand
TGCGCGGCCGGGGGCGGGGGGGGTGGGGGGGTTGGTTTTCGGGGTGCGGGGGGGGGCGGCGACGCACGCGACCGACTCAGAGATGCGCGGCGTCGATGATGCCGTCGAGGATCGGCTTCGTCTGCAACCAGAGCGAAGCGCCGATCGGCCCTGTGCCTTCGATCAGGATCATCGCGCCGTACCCGCGCTGGACGTCCAGCCACGGCGCCGCGCCATACAGCCCGATGTCCGCCACCACGCCGGGGTGTGACCGGTCGATCCACCAGCCGAGCCCGTACCCCTGCAGCACCGTGTTGCCGGTGGAGCCGCCGTACACCTCGCCGATGCGGTCCTCCTGCATCCGCGCCACCGCGGAGTCGGACAGCACGCGCGTCTCACCGCACACGCCGCCGCGCAGGTGCATGAGGAGGATCTTTCCGTAGTCCTCCGCCGTGATGTACCCGCCGCCTTCGATGCTCGGGTTCTCGGTCTGGTTCAGGTTTGCCGGATTACCGCCAAAGGAGCTGGGATAGCGTCGCGGGGCGCCGGTGTTGAACTCGTTGGTGTAGCCGAGGCTCGTGGTCCCACACGGCTCCACGTACGTCTCGTGGATCAGCTCCGCCCACGACTTCCCGCTCGCCGCCTCGGCGATCCCTCCCGCGAGCTGCCACTGCGCGCCGCCGTAGCGGAAGCGCGTGTCGGGCGGGATCACGTCGGCCACGTCATCCGCTTGATAGATCGTCTGCGCGCACGCGGCGAGCGTACCGACCGGGCGGTATTGACAGATGTAGGGGAGATAGAACGGATTGGTGGTGAGCCCCACGAGCCCCGAGCTGTTCGAGAGCATCTGCGCGAGCGTGAGCGACGCCTTCTCCGTCCCCCACCGGCTACCGACGTAGTTTCCGACCGGCGCGTCGAGGTCGAGCACGTGCTGGTCCGCGAGACGCATGATCACCCCGACGCTCAGGATCTTGCTCGCCGAGGCGAGGAGGAAGAGGCGATCCTTCTGGAACGCGCCGTACCCGCGGAGATAGACCATCCCCGAGTCGCGATGCACGACGACGACCGTGGCCCCGGCGAGATGATTGGCGGCGAGCCCCGCGTTCATCGCCGAGTCGAACGCGGTGAAGTCGAGGTTGTAGGGATTGTCCGGCGTGTCGACCGGCCCCGAGGGCGACGAGCTCCCGCACGCGGCGAGGAGGGCAAGCAACGCGCCGATCCCCGCCAGCGCGGCGACGGCCTTCGCCCCCGCGCGGCGCGGCGTGCGCGCGGCACGAACGGTCCCGGTGGACGCAGTGCGGCCCCCGCGCGTGGCGAGGCCGCCGAGGAATCTCCAAGGTGACATGACGTGCAACTCCGCTGACGATCCACGTGGTTCGCCGGTCGATGCGATGGTGGCTCGTCGGCCGGCGGCATCGCCGCTCTGGCGATGCGCCGCACACCTAGGGCACGGCGCGGGCCAGGATCGATGACGTTGTGGCGCCGTCACTTGCGCGCTGCGGGGGCGTGCAGGGCGGGCAGAATCCGCGCACTCGGCATGCAGAAACGAAACGCGCGGTGCGCGCCGCCGCGTAGTCGTTGCTGAGATCGTGCGGCACGCGCCCGGGCGCCGCGCGCGGCGCCGTGACATCATTCCGTGTGCAGAATCTGCACGCCCGGCGTGCGACATCTGCCGGCGCTGCACGGCCGCGGATGCGTAACTGTCGATGCCGCAACGCCGCGCCCGCGGGCCCGCATCGTGCCTCGGTGCGGTGCACGAAAGGGGCGCGCCGGTGTGCACGCGGCGCCGGGGCGCCATGAACGATCTTTACGAGAGACACGAGAGCACGCGATGCCGCAGCCGTCGACCACTCCATCCGAGCGCCACGAGCGCGGTGCGCACGAGACGTCGCTACGCGCCGCGGGGCGCTGGGCCCGCCGCGGCTGGACGGTGACCACCGCGCTCCTCGTCCTCCTCCTCATGGGCAACGCGTTCGCGAGCTTCCGCGGTTCGCACCTCGCGGTCCCGGGCTTGAACCGCGGGCAGGCCGACTTGCTCGGCGCCGGGCTGTGGGAGATGCTGGCAACCCCCAGCACGGTGTCCGATGACGTGCGCCTGGCGAGCTTCCTCCGCTCGCACCAGCGCCGCGGGCTTCGCTACATCGCGCTCGTGGACGGCGATGGCCGGGTGCGCGCGAGCGCCGGCAACGCGCTCGGCGACGGGCCCCCGCCGGCGCACGACCCGATCTCCGACCGCATCCCGCTCGTCCCCGTCGGCCAGCGCATGCGGGCGTACTTCCCCGAACCGATCTCGCCCGCCCCCGCGCCGGCGCGGCCATCGTACATGGTCATCGAGTTCGAGCCCGTCGCGGCCGTGCGGCTCGTGCGGAACGCGCGCCGCTCCTTCGTGCTCTCCGTGACCGGCGCCCTCGTGCTCGCGGTCGCGGCGTGGGTCTTCTTCCGCACCTCCATCCGCTACGATGACGCGCGACTCCAGATCGAGCAGCAGCGCCACCTGACGCAGCTCGGCGAGATGTCGGCCGTCCTCGCGCACGAGATCCGCAACCCGCTGGCCTCGCTCAAGGGACACGCGCAGCTCGCCGTGGAGCGGCTCGCCGATGGCTCGCGCGAGAAGCGGTGCATCGAGCACGTCATCGCAGACGCCAACCGCCTCGAGATGCTCACCACCGACCTCCTGAGCTTCGCGCGCACCGCGCCGCTGGACGTGGCCCCGGTGAGCCCGGTGGAGCTGGTCCGCATGGCCGGCCACGACGTGCTGGGCGACGCATCGCTCGCCCTCGAGGCCGAGGACGCGCCGGCGTCGTGGCCGATGGACGGCGCGCGCGTGCGCCAGGCGCTGGTGAACCTGCTCGACAACGCCCGGCAAGCCGCGCCCGGCGCGCCCCCCGTGGTGCGCGTGGCGCAGCAGGGGAGCCGGCTGGTGATCGAGGTGCGCGACAACGGCCCCGGGCTCCCCCCCGGGAGCGAGGAGCGGATCTTCGACGCCTTCTTCACCACGCGCACGAACGGCACCGGGCTCGGCCTCGCGGTCGCGAGCCGCGTCGCCGAGCAGCACGGCGGCGCGATCACCGCGCGCAACGATCCCGCCGGGGGCGCGGTGTTCCGCATGATCATCCCGCACCCGGAGCGCTGAGCGGCCATGGCGAGCATCCTCATCGTCGACGACGAAGCGAGCATCCGCAACTTCCTTGCGCTCGCGCTCGAGGACGAAGGGCACGAGACGCGCGAGGCGCCCGACGCGCTCGCCGCGCTCGGCGCGCTCCGCGAGCGCTCCTTCGACCTCGTGATCACCGACCTGCGCATGCCCGGCGCGCTCGGCGGGATGGACCTCCTGCGGACCGTGAAGAACGATCAGCCGGAAGTCGAGGTGATCGTGCTCACGGCGTTCGGCACGATCGACAGCGCCGTCGAGGCGATGAAGCTCGGCGCGTTCGACTACTTGCAGAAGCCGCTCTCGGGACCGGCCGAGCTGCGCCTCCTCGTGAGCCGCGCCCTCGAGCATCGCCGCCTCGCCTCGATGCGCGACGTCGTGGCGCGCGAGCGCGAGGCGCTCCCCCCGCTCACGTGGGGCGACCCGGTGATGCAACCGGTCGTCCGCGCGATCGAGCGCGTCGCGCCGACGAACGCGACGGTCCTCCTCCTCGGCGAGAGCGGCACGGGGAAGGAGGTCGCCGCGCGAACCATCCACCGGCAGAGCCGGCGCGCCGACGGACCGTTCATCGCGATGAGCTGCGCCGCGATCTCGGAGCATCTCATGGAGAGCGAGATCTTCGGGCACGAGCGCGGCGCGTTCACCGGAGCGACCGCCGCGCGCCGCGGCCGGCTGGAGCTGGCCGACGGGGGCACATTCTTCCTCGATGAGATCGGAGAGCTCAAGCCCGAGCTCCAGCCCAAGCTGCTGCGCGTGCTGCAAGAGCGGCAGTTCGAGCGCGTGGGCGGCACGCGGACGATGGTCGCGGACGTGCGCTGGATCGCCGCGACGAACCGCGACCTGTCGGCGATGGTCCGCGCGGGGACGTTCCGCGAGGACCTCTACCACCGGCTCGCGGTCTTCCCCATCTCGCTCCCGCCGCTGCGCGAGCGTGTGCACGACATCATCCCGCTCGCCGAGACGCTCCTGGCGCGCATCAGCGCGGACCTCGGCCGGCCGCTGCTGCGGTTGGAGCCGGAGGCGCGCAAGCGGATCATGGCCGCGGCGTGGCCCGGGAACGTGCGCGAGCTGGCGAACGCGCTCGAGCGCGCGGCGATCCTCAGCGAGGGCGAGGTCGTCCGCGGCGAGGACGTGAGCGTCTCGGGCGCCGCGCCGCCCGCGCGCGAGGACCCGCGCACGATGGCCGAGGTGGAGCGCGACGCCATCCGCCGCGCGCTCGACCTGTCCGGCGGCAACCGCCGCGCCGCGGCCGCGCGCCTGGGGATCAGCGTCCGCACGCTGTACGACCGCATCAAACGCTACGGCATCGGGTGACCCCGCGCCGCACGTGACCCCACCGGGCGGCGCCGATGCGGACGGCCCGTGACGCCCGGACCTTCAAAGGAGCTACATATGTATCGACTCGTCGCATTGCTGCTCGTCCCCCTCGTGACGCTCGGCGGGACGCGGGGCCCCACGGATCCTGAACGATCGGCGCTCCGCCCCGCGCCCGACCTCGCCGGCACGTACGTCCTCGACCGCAAGGCGAGCGACGACCCGCGCCGCGCGGTCGACCAGGCGCTCACCTCGATGCGCCGCTTCAAGCGCAACGCCATCAAGAAGCGGCTCGACGACGGCATGAAGCCGGCCGACACCCTCCACGTCCGCACCAGCGGCGACACGGTGGCCATCACCACCTCGGGGCGGATGCGCCTCACGACCGTGCCCGGCGGCGAGGCGAGGACGCTCACCGGCCAGAACGGCCGCAGCATGCAGATCGCCAGCGGCTGGGAAGGGAGCGCGCTCGTCGTGCGCATGACGTCGGCGAGCTTCCGCCGCGAGACGCGCTACGCGCTCGACGACGCGAACGCGCGCCTCCGCGTGGAGGTCACGACCACCGCCGAGCGGCTCGCGCAGCCCATCCACTACACGCTCGTGTACGATCGCGTGGCGTCGGACACGACCGCGTCGCCCTGAGCGGTTGGCACACTGGCCGGCGCCCCGCGCACCGCCCCGCCCCCGCCCGGACCGCACCC
>JADGGM010000277.1 GCA_019689955.1 Gemmatimonadaceae bacterium | reverse complement strand
CCAACACCACGCCCGCCGGCACCCGCCCGCTCGCCACCCCATGACGGCGCACGAGATCGCGATGCGTGACACCTTCCTCCCCTTCTCCCGCCCCTCGATCGGCGAGGAGGAGATCGCGGAGCTCCTCGACTCCATCCGGTCGGGGTGGATCACCACCGGACCCAAGGTGGAGCGCTTCTCCGCCGCCGTCGCCGAGTACGTCGGCGCGCCGTACGCCGTCGCCCTCTCCTCCGCTACCGCCGGGCTCCACGTCGCCCTCCTCGCGCACGGCATCGGCGCAGGCGACGAGGTCATCACGACCCCGATGACCTTCGCCGCCACGCTCAACGTCATCGTCCTCGTCGGCGCCACCCCCGTGCTCGCCGACATCGACCGCCGCACCCTCCAGATCCGCGTCGAGGAGATCGAGCGCCGCATCACCCCGCGCACCCGCGCGATCATCCCCGTGCACTTCGTCGGCCAGCCCGCGGACCTCGATCCCATCCTCGACCTCGCCCGCCGCCACGACCTCGTGGTGATCGAGGACGCGGCCCACGCCATCGGCACCGAGTACAAGGGGCGCCGCATCGGCGCCTTCCCCACGACGGCCGTCTTCTCCTTCCACCCGAACAAGAACATCACCACCGGGGAAGGGGGGATGCTCGTCACCCACGACGAAGCCGTGTTCGAGCGGACCTCCCTCCTCAAGTTCCACGGGATGGACCGCAACGCCTGGAAGCGCTTCGACAAGGCGGGCTCGCCGCGGTACGACATCGCGCTGCCGGGGTTCAAGTACAACATGCTGGACATCCAGGCCGCCATCGGCCTCCACCAGCTCCCCCGGCTCGACGGGTTCATCGCCGCGCGCGAACGCCTCGCCGCGGCGTACCAGGAGGCGTTCCGCGACCTCGATGGGCTCATCCTCCCCGAGCGCGTCCCCTACCCGGCCCGGCACGCCTGGCACCTGTACACCCCGCTCGTCAACCTCGACGCGCTCACGATCACCCGCGATCAGTTCATGCACGAGCTGAAGCAACGCAACATCGGCTCGGGGCTCCACTACACCGCGGCCCACGAGTTCTCGTACTACCGCGACACCTTCGGCTGGCAGCCGGACGATTTCCCCGATGCCCACTTCGTCTCCGAGCGCATCCTGTCGCTCCCCCTCTTCCCCGCGCTCACCAGCGCCGAGCAGGGCGACGTGATCGCCGCGGTCCGCGACGTGTGCGCGAGGTTCGCGCGATGAGCACGCCGACGGCGGGGAAGGGGATGGTCTCCGTGGTCATCCCCGTGTACAACGAGGAGGGGAACATCCCCGCGCTCATCCCGCGGGTCCTCGGCGTGCTCGCCACGCTCGGCCGCCCCTACGAGCTCATCCTCGTCGACGACGGGAGCCGCGACCGCTCCCTCGCGCTCCTCGAGGAGTTCGTGCAGCGCGACCCCGAGCACCTGCGCGTCGTGGAGCTCTCGCGCAACTTCGGCCAGCACCCGGCGATCCTCGCCGGCTTCACCGTCGCCGCGGGCGACACCATCGTCACCCTCGACGCCGACCTCCAGAACCCGCCGGAGGAGATCCCCAAGCTCCTCGCCCTCACCGACCAGGGGTACGACGTCGTCGGCGGCGTCCGCGAGGTGCGGCGCGACACGCTCTTCCGGCGCACCGCGTCCTGGCTCGTGAACCGCGTCACCGTCGCGATCACCGGGATCCGCATGAGCGACTACGGCTGCATGCTCCGCGCGTATTCGCGCGAGGTGGTCGACCTCATCAACCGGTGCGAGGAGAGCTCCACCTTCATCCCCGCGCTCGCGCAGACGTTCTCGCGCCGCCCCGCGGAGGTCTCCGTGGCGCACGCGGAGCGGAGCGCGGGGGAATCGAAGTACTCGCTCTACCGGCTCCTTCGACTCAACTTCGATCTCATGACGGGCTTCTCGGTCGTTCCGTTGCAGCTCTTCACGCTGTTCGGCTTCATCACGGCCATGGGCGGGCTCGCGTTCGGCGTCTACCTGCTCGTGCGCCGCTACGTCCTCCTCCGCGAGTCCGAGGCGGAAGGGGTGTTCACGCTGTTCGCGCTCGCGTTCGTGGTCATGGGGGTGCTCATGGCCGGGCTGGGGATCGTCGGCGAATACATCGGCCGCATCTACCAGGAGGTGGGGGGGGGGGCGCCCGCGCCCGGGGGGGGGGGGGGGCGCTGGGGCAAAATCCTCGGCCCCCACCCCTCTGGGGGGGGGGGGGGGGCCGCGCTACCTCGTGCGTCGCGTCTACGGCGGTGCCGGCGTCGCGCAGTTGCGCGACGCGCGCGCCGAAGGGAAGGTGGCCCGGTGAGCGGGAGCGCATCCACGGCGCCGCGCATCGTGGTCTTCGCTTACGCGGACGTCGGCCACGCCTGCCTCACGCACCTCATCGAGCGCGGCGCGAACGTCGTCGCCGTCTACACGCACGCCGACGCGCCGAACGAGACACACTGGTTCCCCTCGGTGCGCGAGCTGGCGGAGGCGCACGGGATCCCGGTGCACCTCGACGCCGATCTCGCGGACCCCGCGGCGTTCGCCGCGCTCCGCGCGGCGGCGCCGGACGTGATCCTCTCGTTCTACTATCGCGCGCTCCTCCCCGCGGCCGCGCTCGCGCTCCCGCCGCTCGGCGCGTTCAACGTGCACGGCTCGCTCCTCCCGCGCTACCGCGGCCGCGCCCCGGTGAACTGGGCCGTCCTCCACGGCGAGACGGAGACCGGCGCCACGCTCCACGTGATGACCCCCCGCGCCGATGCCGGCGACATCGTCGATCAGGAGCCGGTCCCCATCGGCCCCGACGACACCGCGGCCGAGGTGCAGGCGCGCGTGCGCGCCGCGGCGGTCGTCATCCTCGAGCGCCAGCTCGACGCCCTCCTCGCCGGGCGCGCGCCGCGCCGCCCGCAGGACGCCTCGCGCGCCACCACCTTCGGCCGACGTACCCCGGCCGACGGCGCGTTCGACTGGACCCGGCCGGCCACCGAGATCCACAACCTTGTCCGCGCCGTCACGCACCCGTACCCCGGCGCGTTCACCCGCCTCGCCGGACGCACGCTCTACGTCTGGCGCACCCGCGACGGCGGCTGGCCCGCCAACGGCGCGCGACCGGGGGAGATGCGCGTGATCGACGACCGCCTCTACGTCGCCTGCGGCGACGGCCGCTGGCTCGAAGTCCTCCGCGCCCAGCTCGACGGAGACGCCGAGCGGAGCGGTGCCGAGCTCGCGCGCCACCTCACGCTCACGCCCCCCTCTTCGTCGTCTTCATCTCCGTCATGAGAGTCCTCATCCTCGGCGTCAACGGCTTCATCGGCAACGCGCTCACCGAGCGCATCCTCACCACCACCGATTGGGAGGTGTTCGGGCTCGACATGTCGTACGAGAAGATCGAGCCCTTCCTCTCCAACCCGCGCTTCCGGTTCCTCGAGGGCGACATCGCCATCAACAAGGAGTGGATCGAGTACCACGTGAAGAAGTGCGACGTGGTCCTCCCCCTCGTCGCCATCGCGACCCCGGCCACCTATGTGACCAACCCCCTCGCCGTCTTCCAGCTCGACTTCGAGGAGAACCTGCGCATCGTCAAGCAGTGCGTGCGCTACCGGAAACGCATCGTCTTCCCGTCCACCTCCGAGGTGTACGGGATGTGCACCGACCCCGAGTTCGACGAGGAGACTTCCCCGCTCGTCTACGGCCCGATCCACAAGCAGCGCTGGATCTACTCCACCAGCAAGCAGCTCCTGGACCGCGTGATCTACGCCTACGGCCAGCAGGACGGGCTCCGCTTCACGCTCTTCCGCCCCTTCAACTGGATCGGTCCGCACCTCGACAACATCGACTCGCCGAAGGAAGGCTCCTCCCGCGTCCTCACGCAGTTCCTGCACAACATCCTCTACGGCGAGCCGATCAAGCTCGTCGACGGCGGCACGCAGCGGCGCTCCTTCACCCACATCGCCGACGGCATCGACTGCCTCATGAAGATTCTCGAGAACGAGAACGGCGCCGCCGACGGCGGGATCTTCAACATCGGGAACCCGAAGAACGACGTCTCGATCAAGGAGCTGGCCGAGCGCCTCGTCGCGGCGGTGGGGACGTACCCGGGGTACGAGGCGGTCGCCGCGGCCACGCGCATCATCTCGGTCACGTCGGAGTCGTACTACGGCACGGGCTACCAGGACATCATGACGCGCGTCCCCTCCATCCGCCGCGCCAAGGAGAAGCTCGGCTGGGAGCCGAAGATCGGCTTCGACGAGGCGATCCGCCGCACACTCGACTTCTACCTGAAGGGGCGCAAGCACCCCCCCGTCCCGTGACCACGCCGCAGGGCGAGCGCCGCATTGCGCTCAAGGTCGACTGCGACACGTACGAGGGGACCAAGGCCGGGCTCCCGAACCTCCTCCGCCTCTTCGATCGCCTCGGGATCCGCGCGAGCTTCTACTTCACGCTCGGCCCCGACCGCTCGGGGCGCGCGATCGTGCGCGTCTTCACCCGCAAGGGGTTTCTCACGAAGATGCTCCGCTCCCGCGCGCTCTCGCTCTACGGCCCCCGGACGATGCTCTACGGCACCCTCCTCCCCGCGCCGCACATCGGCGCCCGGTTGGGCGCCCCGATGCGCGCCGTCGCCGCCGCGGGGCACGAGGTCGGGGTGCACGCGTGGGACCACGTGCGCTGGCACGACCGCCTCGACCGCCTCCCCGAGGAGGAGGTCGCGCGCGACTACGGCCTCGCGCACCGCCAGTTCGAGATGATCTTCGGCCGCCGGGCGCGCGCCTCCGCGGCCCCGGGGTGGCACGCCACCGCCACCTCGCTCGTCATCCAGGAGCGCTACAACCTCCTCTACGCCTCCAACACCCGCGGCGGCACGCCGTTCTTCCCCGAGGCCGCCGGCCGCCGCTTCCAGACGCTCGAGATCCCCACCACGCTCCCGACCTGGGATGAGATGCTCAACGCCCCGGGGCTCGAGGACGAAGCGGCGTTCATCGACTACTATCGCCGCGCGATCACGGGGACCGAGGTGCACTCCATCCACACCGAGGTCGAGGCCACCGCGCTCCTCGGCCGCTTCGCGCGGCAGCTCGAGGCCTGGCAGGCCGATGGCGTCCGCTTCGTGACGATGGAGGAGATCGCGCACGAGACGCTCGCCGCCCGCGACCGCATCCCCACCCGGCGCATCGTCCGCAC